>JBCCUP010000017.1 GCA_039196715.1 Pseudomonadota bacterium | reverse complement strand
GCGGATTCGGTGCCGTCGAGGACAATGGCGAGCGAGCCGCCTGCGATCGCGCCGAGGATCAGTTGGCCCTCGGCGCCGATGTTCCAGACGCGCGCGCGAAAGCCGATGGCGAGTCCCTGCGCGATCAGCAAGAGCGGCCCCATTTTCAACAGCACTTCGCCCACGCCATACTGCGAGGTCAGCGGTTCGACCAGAAAGGCGTGGAAGCCCTTGGCCGGCGAGATTCCGTAGAACGCGAACACCACCGAACCGCCGAGCAGCGTCAGGCCGATCGCGATGGCTGACACTGCGAAGGTGGCCGCGGTCGAGTGTTGGGTGCGGGGTTCGAGTCGCAGGTCAAACACGGGCGCTGCCCTTGGCGGTAGCCGCGAGGGCGTCGAAGTTGCCGGTCATGGCGAGACCAATCGCCTCGACGGTGGTGTCCTCGGTGACGACCGATGGCGACAGCGTGCCGCGAAACATCACGTGCATGCGGTCGCTGATCTCGAAGAGCTCCTCGAGCTCCTCTGAAATCACCAGCACGGCGACGCCCTGCCGGCTGAGATCCACAAGGCGCTGGCGGATGTCTGATGCTGCGCCCACGTCGACGCCCCAGGTGGGCTGTGAGACCAGCAACACGCGTGGGGTCAACGACAGCTCGCGGCCGACGATGTACTTCTGCAGGTTGCCGCCCGACAAACTCTGCGCCTCGGCCACAGGTCCGCCGCAGCGCACGTCGAAGGCCTCGATGGTGCGCTCGGCGAACGCGTGCATCGCGCCGCTGTCGCGAAACCCGAGGCGTGATAGGCCGTTGTTGAACCCGGTGAGCAGGCCGTTGTCACGCAAGTCGTGCACCGGCACGGCGCCGCGCCCGAGCCGCTCCTCGGGTACGAAGCGCAGTCCGAGGTCGCGGCGCGCACTCGGGCCACTGTGGCCGGTCGCGGCGCCAGCGAGCCGGACCCGGTCGGCCTGGCCCGGTGGCAGCGGGTGTTCGCCGGACAGCACGCTGGACAGCAGGTTCTGGCCGTTGCCCGATACCCCGGCGATGCCGACGATCTCGCCGCCGTGCACATCGAAGCCAATCGAGCGCAGCGCGGTGGCGTTCACGGTGTTGCTCTCGACGCTGAGCTCGCTGACGCTGAGCAGGGGGGCTGCAGAGCGCTCGCTGGCAGGGCGTTGGGTGTGGGGCAACTCGCGGCCGATCATGAGGCTTGCGAGAGACGCGTCGCTCTCCTCGCGCGGCACCGCGTGGCCGGTGACCTTGCCGTGGCGCAGCACTGTCGCGGTGTCGCACAGGGCCCGAATCTCGTCGAGCTTGTGCGAGATGAAGAGAATGCCAAGCCCGTCATCAGCGAGGCGACGCAAGGTCTTGAACAGCTCGCCGATGCCCTGTGGCGGCAGCACCGAGGTCGGCTCGTCCATGATGATCAGCTTGGGCGATTGCAGCAGGCAACGCAGTATCTCCACGCGCTGGCGTTCGCCTACCGACAGGGCCTTGACCGTCGCGTCCGGGTCGACTGCGAGGCCGAAGCGGCTCGACGCGGAGGCGATGTCCTGCCGCAGCCGGGCGCGCGAACCGGGCAGTGCGAGTGACATGTTCTCGGTCACTGTAAGCGTCTCGAACAGGGAGAAGTGCTGAAACACCATGCCGATGCCGAGCTGGCGCGCGTGGGCCGGGGAGGCGATGGTGACTGGCTCGCCCTGCCAGTGGATGGTGCCGGCGTCCGGCGCGGACACACCGTAGATGATCTTCATCAGCGTGGACTTGCCCGCGCCGTTCTCGCCGAGCACGGCGTGGATCTCACCGGGCGACACACTCAGCGAGATGCCGTCGTTCGCGACAACCGACGGGAAGGCCTTGGTGATGCCCTGCAGTGTCAGCAGTGCGCTCATGCCGGCGTCGGGTCGTCGGCCTGGTCGTGCAGGCGGTGGATGCCCGGCATCTCGATGAAACCCGGCAGCCGCCGCACGTCGATCAACCAACGTCGCACTGCGGGGTAGTCGTCGTGCGCGATGCCGCCGTCGGGCGACAGCGCGGCGTAGGGAAAGCACGCGAGGTCGGCGATTGTGGGCGTGTCACCGGCGAGGAAGCGCTGGTCCACGAAAGACTGCTCGGTCAGGTGAGACTCGAGCTCGCGCAGCGCGCGGTGGCCGGCGGCGCGAGCGCTGTCGATGTCGCAGGGCAGGTTCAGCATGTCGTGCAGGCGGGCCTGGCCGACGGTGTCGCTCAGCCGCGAGGCGAACGCCAGAAAGAACTGGATGCGGGCGCTGGTCGCGGCATCCTGTGTCGGGTGCCAGGTGCCGGAGGTGTCGTACGCCTGGGCGAGGTAGACCAGGATCGCGGCGCTGTCACACAGTGTGAGGTCGCCGTCGGTCAGCACTGGCAAGGTGCCTGCCGGGTTGATTTCGAGAAAGGCGTCCCCGAGGTGGGCTTCACCGGGGTAGAAATCGACCGGAATCGACTCGCAGGGCTGCCCCAGCAAGGCGAGGAACAGGCGGACCTTATAGCAGTTGCCCGACAGGGCGTAGTCGTAGAGCTGCATCGCCTCAGACTCCTCGGGGTTCGGCGCCGTAGCGGAAACCCTTGCGTTTGAGCCAGCGGCGGTAGGCGATCGAGGTTTTGTCAGCCCCGGTGGGCGATTCCATGCGCGGGTCGAGCGGCAGTTTTCGGGGCACCTGGTTCTCGAGAATCGACCGGTCTTGCAGGAAGATGGTTTGCTGAAATTGAATCAGGTCCTCGATGCTACTGTCGTCGTCGTAGAGCGCCATCCATGCGTAGGCCTCCGACAGGGTCTCGGAGAGCGGTCGCACGAACAGGGCGATCACATCCATTTCGCCGGGACGCGGCGGACAGGTCTTGTAGAGAATTGACGCGCAGGGCGCCGGGACGCGGTACTCGTACTCGGTGACAATCCCGTCGCTTGCCGACTTGGCCGCCTGCGGTTGGTAGAAGCTCACCTTGGTTGCCCAGACTTCGTCGACGGTGTCGCGGATCTCAACACGGTAGGGCGCCACCTCTGTGTGGGGCTCGGCGCCGAGGATGTCGGTGTGCACGAAGGGGAAGTGGGCGATGTCGAGAAAATTTTCGACCACGCGAAGCGGTGAGGCGCGTACCCGGACACCGCCGCAATCCACCAGCGTGCGGCCGGCCTCGAGGCCTTCGGGGATCGCGAAAACGGGGTGGGCCGGCTGGCCCAAAGACGACCACACGTGCCCGTGGGCCTCACAAACAGGCTTTGCCGCACCACGCTCATCCTCGACAGCCAGTGAGCCGTCCGGACGGCGTACTACGGTCAGCCTGTGCTCCATGAGCGTGACGTGGTTGCACTGGCCGGGCACCAGGTGTTGTGCGATCGCAACCGGGTACCAGTCGTCATGCGCCACTGTATCCTGGCTCACGACTCTGCCTCGAGGCTGCGCCGCACGGCGTCCAGCCAACGCGAGACGGCGACACGCGTCGCTGGCGGTGCCGCTGTTGTCAATTGCGTGTGCAGACAGCAACGGTTTTCGGTCACGGGCTGTGCGCACACGTCCAGAGACACGGCGTCGCCGCTGTTGGGCTGCAGATCGAGGCGGGTGTTCGTTGCGCCAGGTGTGCTACCCAGCAGTGTGCAGCCGGTGCGCGGGTGGACCGTATCAGGCAAGTCGCCGGCGGCCAGGCGGCGCAGTACGCGCGCCCGAGGTGCATGCACCGCGAGGCTGCGCAGCGGCGTGCCGGCTGCGTCTGCCGTCGGGGGTGTGTCGTCGGAGGCCAGGTTGATCCACACAAGGCCGCCGCTGTCGCAACACGGCAGGGTTGGCACGCGCAGCGACGGCGGTGGCGTGAGCTCCGGGTGAGCCGGGATGTACTGGCAGATTCCGTTGGTGCCGTATTGCCAACCGTGGTAGAGGCAGTTGAGTCGGTTGCCGCGCACAAAGCCGAAGGACAGGCGCATACCGCGGTGCGGGCAGCGGTTGTCCACGCAGTGGACGGTTTCGTCCTGTGCCCGCCAGACAGCGACATCGCGGCCGGCGGTTTGTGCCCGCAGCACACCGCCTGCGGGGAGGTCGCTGGCGAGCGCCACGGGCACCCACGATGGCGGACTGTCCGCGGCCATCACCGGGAGGCCCCGCCGGGCGTGGCGAGATTCGGATGCGGGCAGGGTTTGGACACGGACGCTCCTGCGGTCTGTGGCACGCGAACGGCCATTAAACGACGCTGTGGGCGCTGTGTAAACGCTCTGGCGGTGGCGGGCGGCTCAATCGTCGGGTCGGATCTCGAAGGCCGTTGCACCGTTCTGGTGCGGTGTCGCCGGGGTGCGCTGGACCGTTTCCACACAGGACGAGACCGGACCCAGGCTGCAGCACAGTGCCATCGCGTCGATGAGTTCGTCCGGGCCCGTGACGTCGACCAGAACAGCCTCGCCGTGTGGCCTCACGTGCCCGGACAAGCCCAACTTGCAAGCCCGGTGGTGCACCCACTGCATGAAATCCACAGTGTCGAGGCGGCCGTTGAACACGATCAGCTCTCGGCTGGGCCCGCGGTTGGTGGGTCTGGCCGCGGGGCTGTGTGGGGGCGAGGTCATGGCGGATTTGGCGGTGTCGCGGGTGACGCTGGCTGACAGCGTGCCGCGATTCGGGTCCGGGCGCCAGTCCGTCTGGCTGCATCGCCGTGGTGCAGGCTGTGGTGCACTGTGGCCCGCGAGCCCGTTGGCCAGTCCCCCCTCTCTCGTCGTCGGTGCCACCGGCAACACCGGATCACGCGTTGCCGACCGGCTCGAGCACCGGGTGTTGCTGTCCGGCGAGGGCGAGCAGATCGTGCAGGCGGGCGCCTTTGGCCACCGGCGGCCCACTGGTCGCGGACGTGTTCACCGCGATCGCGCGCGATCGCCTCGATGGGCGCAACGCGCAGCTTGCCGACGGTGGCAGGGTGGCGACGATGCAGTCGATCAATCGGGTGGTGTGCTGCTCGGTCTTCATGGCGCAATTTCTCGGCCTGACCACTGTGTCGGTGGGGCAGGTCGCGCTCGGCGTGATTGGCGGTGACGGTGAGGCCGGCTGGGCGATGGCGATAGCGAGGGTGGCGGCGGGTGCGATCTACCCGCTCGGGTGCGTTGGTGTCACTGCCCTCACCAACGTGCCGATGAACACTGCGCTGGCCAGCCTCGACGGGGAAGCAGCGCGGGCCTGCTGGCGTTGACACCACCGCCCCGCGTGGACTTGGTGGAACACGGTGCGCGCGCTGGCGTGTCTCGGTGCTGCGGCCGGGGTCTTGCTCGGTGTGCACCTGTCTGAGTGAAACAGGGTCCGGGCGCGACTTGGTCTTCGTCCGCCGCTGTGCCACAGTCGCGCCAGCACTGCCTGCGCTTCGAAATGGCCGACCTGACCACCCATGAAAACCCTGACCAGTCTGATCGGCCTGTTGGTGCTCTGCTACGCGGTGTTCGGTGCCGTGTTGTACACCGTGCAGCGGCGCTTCATCTATTTCCCTGTGCCGGCGGTGCCGCACGGCTTCGAGACGCTTAGCTTCCAGAGCGGCACCGAGACACTCAACATCACGCTGGTCAACGGCGCGCAAGCGAAGGCGGTCTTGTATTTCGGTGGCAACGCCGAGGCGGTGGCGCACAACGGCTCGGCGTTCGAAACCGCCTTGCCCGACCACGCGGTCTACCTTGTCAACTACCGCGGCTACGGCGGGAGCACCGGCGAGCCCACCGAGGCCGCGCTGTTCGCTGACGCGGTTCGGCTGTTCGACCAGCTCGCGCCGCTGCACACCGAGCTCACGGTGATGGGGCGCAGCCTCGGCAGCGGCGTTGCCACACACCTCGCCGCGGAGCGGCCGGTGAGCCGGCTGGTACTGGTGACCCCGTTTGACAGCATCCTGAACGTGGCGCGGGGTCAGTTCCCGATCTACCCGCTCTCGCTGATGCTGAAAGACCACTACAACTCGGCGGGCCGCGCCGCCGAGATCAGCGCCGAGGTGCTGGTGCTGATCGCCGGGCGCGACGAGGTGATTGCGCGGGCCCGCTCGTCCGCGCTGGTCGACGCGTTTCGCACGGCACCGGCGGTGGTGGTGTTCGAGACCGCTGGCCACAACGACATTTCGCTGCAGCGGGGCTACCACGACGCGATCAGCACGTTCCTGGCAGGCGATCCGCGCTGAGGCACGTCATTGTGCGGCGCGTTGCATGGCCGCTTCGACGGCTGCATTGAAGTGGTTCAGTGCACCTTCGAATCGGCCGAACAGGTGGCTCGGGTTGGCGCCGGCGAGCAGGCCGGTCTGGATTTCCTCGCCGAGGTCGAAGTCCTCCTGAAGCGTGGCCACGGAGATCGCCTGGTTCTTGCGCCAGTGCGCATCCATGGCTTCGTTGCTCTTGGCGGAGTCCGGCACCAGGGTTGAGAGCCTCAGGCGGGTCAGGTCGTGGGCGAGCGGCTCCGCGTGCACCCAGACCACGTGGTCCTGCTGCACCAGTAACTGGGTGTTGGTCAGCGTGGTGTAGAGCAGGTTGGCGTCTCGGCGGATCTGCCAGTCCGCCTCGGGCGTGTCGCGCAGGTCGACCAGCGTGGTGCGCGGCAGCACCGAGCGGATGTGTGGGCCGATGCGCGTGTAGGTCGAGAGGTTGTCGGGGAAGTAGGGCGCGATGGTCTGCTTGTGGGCCACGCGGAAGTGGTAGGCCTCGAGCCCGCCTTCGACCAGCAGTTTCCAATTGGCGCGCACATCCAAGGTGTCCGTGACCGCGACGCGGTGGTGGCGCAAGTCGAGCCAGTCGAAGTCCGCGTCGAGCCCGTCGAGCCACGCGGCCATGTCGAGTGTGGCCTCGCTGTTCGGGTCGGCGATCACCCAGATGAACCCGTGCGCCTCGGCAACTGGCACGCGCCGCAGGCCGCGCGAGGCATGGTCGAGCGCGGGGAAGCCCTGGGCCTCGTGCGGCACCACGTACAGGTCACCGTTCGCACGCCAACTCCAGCCGTGGTAGGGGCACGTGAACATCTGCTTGCAGCCCGTGACAGCGCGCTCGAGCGTGGCGCCTCGGTGACGGCACACGTTGAGAAACGCGGCGACTGTGCCTGCGTTATCCCGGGTGATCAGCAGCAACAACCCGCGGAAGCGTGTGGTCACGAAGGCCCCCGGCTCGGCCAGCTCCGAGCCGTGCGCGATGGCCACGGGTTCGCGCGTGAACACCGTGCGCATCTCCTCCGCAAAGCGCTCGGGCGATGTGTAGCGTGCAATCGGCGACTCTGCGATGCGGTTGTCCAGGTACGCGCTCCGCTGGTCCGCGAGGCCGATGATTTCCTTGATCAGCCGGATTTCCGTTGCCCGGTCCACACCGCACCTCCTGTAGACTGATGGGAAGCTAAAGTACTTACCAAATGGTAAGTGGTCTAGTCACAGCTTTCCCACGGGACACTCCACATGCCTCGAGACACCGACGCGCGCGTGCGCTACATCCGGATCGCGACGAACCATTTCGCGGCGCGCGGATTCGACGGGGTGAGTCTCGCGCTGATCGCCGAGGACGCCGGCGTCAGCAAGCAGGCCCTGCTGTATTTCTTTAAGAACAAGGAAGGCCTTTACGCCGAGGTGCTGACCGACCTGACCAGCCGCCTGCTGGCGGTCTTCGAGCAGGTCGATGCAGACACCCCCGAGCAGTGGTTGGGCGACTACTTCGAGGGCTTCACGTCGCGCGGCATCGCCAACCCGACCGACGCCTGGCTGGTGCTCCGGGCGTTGCTCGACAGCCCAACGCACGCGCGCACCTGGCCCTTCAGGCCCTACCTCGACCGTCTGGTCGCGGTTGCCAAGCAGACCGAGCGTTGGGCAGATGCGCCGGAAGACGAGGTGTTGGCAGAGCTCTACCACCACATCGGTTCGGTGCTCAGCTTCACGGTGTCGTTGACCGCGTTCAGTGGCATGTACGGTGAAGAACGCTGTGCGTCGTTGATCGAACGCTACATCCCGCTGGTGACGGGCTCGGCCCGGTCCCGGTTTTCGCGTGACGCCGAAGCGGAAACGGAAGCCGAGGCCTGACAACGACAGCGCCTGCGACCTGCCGCTGCGCTGCTCGGGCACCCTTGCAGCGGTTGAACAGCCGGCAAAGCACTGTCAACCAACAGCAATGGTTCCTATTTGCATTCAGTGCATTTGCCGCTACCCTGTCGAAATCGACCAGACAATGCGGCTGTACCTGGGAGAATGGTATGAAAACGCTGGTTCTGACGGGCGCCAGTCGCGGTATCGGTCATGCGACTGTCAAGCGTTTCATGGCGGCTGGATGGCGCATCATCACCTGTTCGCGTCAGGCTTTTGCTGAGCAGTGTCCCTGGGCCGGTGGCCCTGAGGACCACATTCAAGTGGACCTCGCAGACCCCAGGCAGGTCGCGATCGCAATCAACCAGATCAAGCTACGCCTCGATGGCGCACCCCTCGACGCGTTGGTCAACAATGCGGCCATCTCGCCGAAAGACGCGGAAGGCAAGCGGCTCGACACCACCACGACTGATATACAGCAGTGGCACACGGTGTTTCACGTCAATTTCTTCGCACCGGTGTTGTTGGTGCGGGGTCTGCTCGAGGAACTCGCGACGGCGCAAGGCACCGTGATCAACGTGACGTCCATTGCAGGCGGACGGGTGCACGACTTTGCCGGTCCAGCCTACGCGACGTCGAAAGCAGCGCTTGCCGCCCTGACGCGCGAGATGGCCTCGGACCTCGGGCCGAGGGGTATCCGCGTCAACGCCATCGCGCCGGGCGAGATCGGCACCGACATGATCTCTCCTGGCACGGAACAGCTCGTCGAGACCATCCCGTTGCGGCGCCTGGGCACACCCGAGGAAGTGGCAAGCCTTGTCCACTTTCTCTGCTCGGGTGAGGGCCGCTACATCAGCGGGTCCGAGATCCACATCAACGGCGGGCAACACGTCTGAATCGTGGCGGTCCACAGCGGCCAGGTGGGGTCAATACGGTCTGACAAGACCGGCGTTCTGCCCTAACCTGAACGTGTACGTTTCCGGCACCCAGGCACGGACCGCACGGTTGCGGCGCCTGTGGCGGGGTGTGCGTCGTCAATCGGGGGGCCTGTGAACACGAAACGCGTATCGACTGCGCTCGGAACGGTGTCCGTCCGGTTCGAAACCGGCGGCGCCGGCGTGCCGCTCGTTTTCCTCCACGGTGTGTTCCTGGACAACACCTTGTGGGAGGCGTTCGACAGCTCGTTGACCGGGAGAACGCACCTCTACGTCGACATGCCCGCGCACGGGGAGAGCGACAATGTCGGTCGGGACTGGACACTCGACGAGTGTGTCGGGGTCTTGTTGGCCGTGCTGGATGCGTTTCAGGTGCCCCGCTGCATAGCCATCGGTCACTCCTGGGGCAGTATGACCGCGCTGCGAGCCGCCAGTACGCACCCTGAGCGCTTCGCGGCTCTCGGGTTGTTCAATATGCCGTTTACCGAGACGAGAGGGTTGGCGCGTCTCGGCTTCCACCTGCAGAAGCAACTGACCGGTTTCAAGTCGTTCTATGCGCGGCAGGCAGCCAAGGCGATGTACTCGCCGCGGGCCTTGGCCGACAACCCGGCCTTCCGCAAGGCGATGCAAGCACGGCTGCGCTCGCGGCCGTCGATCGAGATCGCGCGGGTCATCGACGCGGTCATTCTCGGTGCGGATGCAGCACACACGCTCATCACCACGCTCTACGTGCCCGCGCACGCGGTGGTCGGTGAATCCGACTACGTCGGCTCGCCCCCGGGGATCGTCACCCGGACGGTCCCCGGGGGGCACATCAGCCCGCACGAGGCGCCTTCGGAGACCGCCGAGGCCATCGTGCGCACCCTCACACTGGCGTCGGCGCGCTGAACCTGTGACCCCGATCAACTGATCGTCAACAGATCCCCTTCGAACCGTGTCAGTGTGAACCCGGACTCGACTGACTCGGTCACGGTCACGAGCTCATCGCGCAACAGGGTAATGGCGATCTGCTCGCCTGCCAGCAGGCCGTCGTCGCCGTCGGCGCGCCAATGCACGCCGCCCAGGTTGCGTCCAAGCGCGATATTGCTCGCGAGTTTGTTCAACTCGCCGCCGACGGTCAGGCCACCGGAGCCCGGGATCTCGAACGACTCGTTGAAGAAGGCCTTGAGCACCGTCACGCAGGCGCCGGCCATGGTGGCGTGGCCCGCCGGGTACGACGGGTGCGTTGGCGAACCCTCGGGGTACGCTTGCGACAACAGGTGGTTGCCCTGCAGTGAAAAGGTGCGGGCCAGGGCGTTTGAGTTCAGCAGCTCGGTGTGGATCGGGTAGTCGCGTACGCCGAGGCGCAGGTGCTCGACCCGACCGCCGTAGGCTTCGGGCCGCAGCTTGCGGTGAACCAACCACTTGTGCACCCAGGCCGGCCGCAACGCGACGCGCGCAGCCCGAGCGACGACATCGAGCACCGCAGGGCCGCCGAAGGTCACGAAGCCGGCTTCGCGTTGCGCGGTGCGGTAGGGGTGCGGCGCCCGCGCATCATCACCGAAGCCGAGGCAGATCAGGGCGGCGTTCAGGTAGGCCTGGTAGGAATAGTCCGTGTGGACGTACTCGGCGAGGTCCCGCCCGGTGGTCAACGGGGCGAGCGAGAGCTGCAAGGCGTTCGGCGTCGCCGGGAACTGGCCGCGTTGCACGGCCAGCCAGGCCGCCACGTCGGTCATGTGGTCGTCTCCGGCGACCGGGTTGCTGAACGCCTGTGGCGCGGCCCGGTTGCCGTAGGGGATGTCGCGTGTCAGAAAGGTCGAGAGGTACGGGCCTTGTAAATCGCCTGGCGTCTGGCCGCGGAACAGCGTCGCGGGCGAGACGGCGGTGGTGTCGCGGGGCGCAGTGAAATCCGAGAAGGTCGAGAGGTCTTCCGCTGCGGCCAGTGTGAGAGGGTGGGTGTCGTACTGCGCGAACGGCACATCCCGGCACAGCGCCATCCAGTACACCTCGGCTGCCTCGGCCGCCTGGCGCGCGCTGCTGAAACCGTGGACGGCGGGCAGGTCGATCTTGTGCGAATCGGCACCCGACAGCGCGAACGAGTACGCCGCGCGGGGGTTGGCCAACACCCCGGTGCCACCGGCAGGGATGGCGTCAAAATCCGTCGCAGCGCCGCTGTCGAGGGCGTTCAGCAGTTGCTCGTAGGCGGCGCCGTCGACTTCGCCCACGTCGTTGTGGGGCAGGGTCTTGCTGAAGTTGCCAAGGAAGCCGGTCAGGTCGGCTTCGTCGCCGTTTTTCGGCCAGCGCGGCTCGGGCAGGGCACGCTGTTGCTGTGCGGCCTCTACCCGCCGGTCGAAGGCCTCGCGCGATCGCGCTCTCGCCTCCCCGGGCGCGTCGAGCAACGCGTTGCCGCGACGGTCGCGAGTCTCCAGTGCGCCTGCTGGCGAGCCAACCGCGGCGCAACCTGCGACTGTGGCGAGCCCGACGTTGCGAACGAAGGCCCGTCGCGACAGGGCGTGTGTGCGTTCGTCATGGCTGTGCAGGGCATCGATGTGATCGACGGCGTGTTTTTTTTGCATTGCAGAGGCCCTTGCTGGCTGGGTTGGCTCTCTGCACAACGCGCGGGTTGGCAATCGGTTGACACAATGACCCCGGCCGCGCTGCGGGTGCGCACGGCTGAAACGGTGCTCGAGGCCGGGTCGGGACGCTCGGCCCCGTGCGTTGGGGGAGGGTATGTCAGGTGTCGGTGCGCTTGAACACCTGATGCTCGTCCTCGATCAAGCCCACTTTCCAGTAACCCGACAGGTAGATGTCCTGTCGGTCCACGGCGTTCTTGTCTCTGAGGAACTGTCTGATGCCCTTGACCGCGCCTGACTCACCCGCAATGCAAGTCTGGACGCGTCCCTCGGGCCAGTCGATCGCACGTATGAACGCCTCTTGTTGAGATGACGGAATCTGCGGATCCGGGTGAATCAGCCAGTGGATGTCCACCCCCTCGGGCGCCTTGAGCGTTTGCCTGTCGTCAGCGGACGTGACTTCAAACACGGCAACGCCTCGGGCATCGCGCGGCATGGCTTCGAGCGTCGCGGCGGCCATGGGCAGGGCCGACAGGTCAGCGGCGACCAGGTACCAGTCGGCCTCGAAATGGGTCAGCTTGGGCCCGCTCGGACCGCGAAAACCGATGAAGCTGCCACTCTCTGCGTGCGTGGCCCAGCGCGACGCGGGTCCCGTGTCGCCGTGGGCGACAAAGTCGATGTCGATCTCACGCTCCGCGGCGCGGTAGTGGCGCACCGTGTAGGTTCGGTGCAAAAGTGAGTCGCCAGACGCGATGCGCGCCACGAAACTGTCGAGTGTCTCCTGCCAGTCAGGTATCACCAACTTGCAGTGCCCGCCCTCGCAGGATTCGGGGAAGCCTTCGAGGTCGTCTCCGGTCAAGGTCACTCGTATGAGGTTGGGTGTGACTTCCCGCTTTGCTGTGACGGTGAGTATGCGGGGGCCGGATCGCTGGCGTGCCGGCGGTTGTGCGTGCGATTCGGTGGCGCTCATGCAGTTCACCCTGGCTGTGGCGAGCCGATCGTGGAACGAAACGGCTTGACTTAATTAAACGCAAACGATAATCATTATCATTTGTGGCGTCAAGCGGCACGTTGGTCGTCCAGTTGGATCGCTACGAGCGGCGAGGTCGTCCCACATGACACACATGAACCCGACTTTCCTCGTCGCTTTCGGTGGCACGGCAGTCGAGTTCTTCGAGACTGTCGTCATCGCCTACGCCATCGCACGGGCGGGATACCCGCGTGAGGCGGTGTCCGCCACCGTGCTCGGCCATGCGGTGGTGTTTGCACTGGCCTTGACGTTGGTGCCCCTGCACGCGGCGCTACCGGTGTTCTGGCTGCGCCTTGCTGCGGCGTTGATGCTCTGCACGATGGGTGGCTACTGGGCACTGAAGTCCGGGCGTCGGCTGCTCGCCGGTGAGCGCCCCGGTTGGGTTGAAGACCCGCTCGGGAAAGTGGATGCGACACCCGCCACACATGCGGCGCACGCCTTCTCGCCGTGGGTGTTTCTCGCCATGGCCAAGAGTTCGGTCATCGAAGCTGGTGAGATCCTCGTGATTGTGTTTCCCGCGGCGGCTGGCTCGGGCGAGTGGTCGCAGGCGGTGGCGGGTGTGGTCGCGGGTATCTTCGCCGTGTTGCTCGCGGTGGCGGCGTTGCACCGCCAACTCAAGCGGGTGCCTGAAGTGGTCTTCAAGCTTAGTGTCGGACTTGTTTTATTTGTCATTGGCCTGAGGTGGCTGCTGGACGTGCTGCGCGGCGGCTAGAACGGTACACTCGGCACTCCCTGTGCTGGACCCGACCAGACGCCCAAGGTGGTTTCGATGTGCGTGATTCAACGGCTGATTGCCGGATTGAGCCTGTTGCTGCTCGCAGGCTGCGGAAGTCTGCCCGCAGGCATGGCACCGGTAGAGCGCTTTGACCTCGAACGTTACTCGGGTACCTGGTACGAGGTGATTCGCCTGGAAAACCGGTTCGAGCGGGGCCTCTCGCGTGTGACGGCTCAATACACGGTGCAGTCGGACGGCAGCGTGCGGGTGCTGAACCGTGGCTATGCCGATGCCGACAGCGTGTGGAAAGAGGCCAGTGGCAAAGCCAAGTTCGCCGGCGCGAGCACGGAGGGGCGGCTCAAGGTGTCCTTCTTCGGGCCCTTTTACGCCCCCTACATCGTCTTTGACCTCGACGCCGTCGACTACCAATACGCCTTTGTCAGCGGCGGTGAGCGCACGCTCTGGTTGTTGGCGCGCACACCGACAGTGGACGACGCGCTGATCGAGCGGTTTCTCGCTGCGGCGGCGCGTTTCGGCTACGCCCTGGACGAGCTGGTCTACGTTGAGCACGGGCCATTGTGACGTCGTCTGCCGGCCCGACGCAGCCCCCGGACGACACTGTGATGCGTCGTCCGCCGACCCACAACGGTCGGGAACTCGAGCTGATGTTATCCGGAAGCAAACCGCTCGCGCTGTTCGGAGATGCGCTCTGCTGTCTGCCGGATGAGTGTATTGTCCCGGAGGTGGCTTTCGCGCCACACGTGGCGTCCGGGGCCATCGTACGCAGTGCAGTGGAATACCGTTCGTCGGTTCTGGCGCGCGATGGGGGTTTTCCGCTGATGCGTGAGGTGCTCTTTGCGCTGCATGAGGAGGCCTGGCGCATCCCAGCCATGCAGCTCTTGCTGCACACACATCGCCGTACCGGTGTGTGGAACGAGACCTGTGAGCGGACACAGGGCGCACTGCTTGGCTACACGGACCACGAGAACGACCTCTGGTGTCGTTGGCTGGCGACCCGGGAGGCGCACCCGTATGGCTGATTTCAGCGACGGTGCCGCGTTTGTCTACGGTGAGTTGGTGCCGATCGCGGAAGCAAAAATCTCGCTGCTCGACTGGGGCTTCCTGCATTCGGACGCCACCTACGATGTGGTGCACGTGTGGGAAGGGCGCTTCTTCCGCCTCGACGATCACCTCGACCGCTTTCACGACGGTATGGCGGCCCTGCGGATGGTGGCGCCGTACCCTCGGGAACGGATCCGGTCCGTGCTGGCGGACTGCGTTGCTGTCAGCGGCTTGCGCAACGCCTATGTCGAGATGATCACCACGCGCGGGCAACCACGGCCGGGCTCGCGAGACCCGCGCAGCTGCGTGAATCAGTTCTTCGCTTTTGCCATTCCGTTTGTCCGGATAGCGGAACCGAACCACGGACTGCACCTCTTGATCAGCGATCGGCAGCGTATCCCACCTCAATCCGTCGACCCGACGGTCAAGAACTACCACTGGTTGGATCTGGTCATGGGCCAGTTCGACGCCTTTGATCGCGGTGCCGAAACCGTCGCCGTCGTCGACGAAAACGGCAACGTCACCGAGGGCCCGGGCTTCAACGTGTTTGCGGTCAGCGCCGGCACGCTGACCACGCCGGCCTCCGGAGTGCTGCGCGGTGTGACCCGGCGCACTGCGATCGAGATTGCGGCGGCGCTCGGTCACCCGCTGGTCGAAGCGCCGTTGAGCCCGGCACAGGTGCACGCGGCAGACGAAGTGTTCGCCACCAGCACCGCCGGCGGCATCATGCCGATCACCCGCGTCGACAGGCACGCCGTTGGCAACGGCGCGATCGGGCCGATCACGCGCGCACTGCAGGCGCGCTATTGGTCACTGCACGGTGAGCCGGCGTACACCACCGCGGTCGACTACGCGGCGCGCAGCGCATCCTGATCCGCCGGTTCAGGCCGCGGGCAGCGAGCCGCAAATGCGGATCAGCGTCTTTGCGTCGCGCGCTGACAAGCCGGACGCGGTAAACGCGGTGTCGGTGATGCGGCGTGCCTTTCTCGCCAGGCGCTTGCCGCGTAGGGTCAGCGACACCAGCTTCAGACGCTCGTCCGATGCCGGCATGGTCTGGGCCACCAGGCCCTTGTGTTCCAGCAGCCGAACCAGTGGCGACAGGGTGGAATTGCCCAGCGTGGTGTGCGTGGACAGCTCGCTCATGGAGCGGGTGTCGGATTCCCACAGGGCCATCAACACCACGAACTGCGGGTAGGTTATGTCCAATTCGTTCAGGAGCGGGCGGTAGAGTGCCATCACGCGCTTCGTCGCGCTGTACACGGCAAAGCAGGGCAGTTCCTTGAGAGTGGGCGTGTCCACGTGGCCTCGGTACTCGCTTGGGGTGGAAAAACGGACCTTGGCGGGACCGTGGTCTCACCCGTTTGACCTGGGTCGAAACATACGAGAAAGCTCGGACGTTGAGCAGACCCGGCGAGCGTGTGGCGTCGTGTCTGCGTCAGGCGCGGCCGTCGCGTGTGTCACAACTGAAACGCGGCAAGCCCATCTGTCGTTGTGGCCGGTGCGCTGTTCGGCGTTGCAGGCACGGAGTGCACGCGTGCCGCGGCCACTGGCACCCGTAGGGCCTGTCAGCCCTGCTCGAACTGGCGTCGTCTTGATTCGAGTTCGCGCGTTGTTGTTCTGAGGGTGTGTCGGTTGATGTCCTCGGGCAACAGGCCGGTCTCGCAGTTTGGGCAACATGGCACGGTGTCTGCGCTTTGCCACGCCGTGTGCAGCACCCCGGCCGCGCGATCGGCCTCCGTGTGGTCGCTCGGGAACACGCGCACGCCCTGGCTCTGGGTGAAGCGCAGCGTGTTGACCGTCTCGGTGTTGATCAGGCTGCTGATCATGTCAAACACGTCAATTTCGTCACCGCAGGCTTCGCAGTGAATGGTGCGGTTTTCGAGGTCGACGATCAGTGTACTGTGCGAACACCGTGGCGCCGGGCGCGACGTGTGGTCACAGGATTCAACCAGTGAAAGGGTTTTTTCCTTTGTTATATCGCGCGTTGTGGGTCCGTCTGACATTGTAGGTACAACGTTAATAAACAAAATACTACGCGTACGAAACATCATAATAGAAACCGTATCGCAACACGTCCAGTTACGTTTCATACGTTTATTTACGTATCCGCGTGATATTGGCCAAAGGTCCTATAAAAATGCTGTTTTGTGCACCAAGGCGGTGCGCATTGAATGTGTGGCGTGGGTAAACACCGGATATTAAGCGATGAATTGCACAGGCGGTGTATTAACCCCCTGTGATAATCCGGATGTCTTTACTGCTGTGAAACACGGTCGACGGTTAGGGGTGTGATCCGGCGCGCACGTCCGGGGTCGTCCATTCGGGCCGGAGCGACCGACCTGCAGGTCAGGGGCACGCAGGCAGCGTGCTGGGCGCGGCGTTCAGCGCGTCCATGGCAAAGCCGGCGCTGGCCTTGTACTGCGCCATGAAGGCATTGCGCTCCGCCTGGGGAACCACCGTGTCAATGTCCTCGAACACGCCACCGCAGCGCGCGTCGACCAGGTTGAGCAAACCGAAGGGCCCGGCGCTGCGGTTGCGCAGCACGAGCGCCGAGATCGGTTCGCACAGCGACGCATTGTAGGAACGGAGCGCTGCGGACTGTGCGCCGTGCTCGAGGCAGGCGGCGCCGAGCACGCGCGCGTCGACGATGGCCTGGCTCGCGCCGTTCGATCCGGTCGGGTACATCGCGTGCGCGGCGTCGCCCATCAACGCCACCCGGCCGTCCACCCAGGTCGGCACTGGATCGCGGTCGATCATCGCGTTCTGGTACGCACAGTCGGCACCGGCGAGCAGCGCCGGCACATCCAGCCAGGGGTAGCGGTAGGCGTCGAAGTGCTCGACGAAATCCGATACCTCGGCCGGCTGGAACCAGCTGTCGGCCTGCCAGCCCTGCTCCGCGTCCACGGTGATCTCCGCGATCCAGTTGATCAACGCGTTGCCGTCGGCGTCGGGGTGCGAGATCGGGTAGATGATCATGCGCTGTTGGTGTGTGCCCAAACCGATGAACGACGCACCGGTGCGCAGCGCCCGCGTGCGGCTGGTGCCGCGCCAGAGAATGGCGCCACCCCAGTGGATCGGCGGTTGGTCCGGGTGCATCTGCGCGCGCACGCGGGAGTGGATACCGTCGGCACCGACCAGCAGGCAGCCGGTGTGGTGCTGGCTGTCGCCGCGCCCGTCCTGCGTCACGACGTCGACGCCGGTGACGTGGTTGGCATAATGCACGACGCGCTGGTTCAACTGCACCGCGTCGACGCCGAGCCGCTCGCACACCGTGCGATAGAGCAGCATGTGGAAAGCCCCTCGGTGTACGGCGTACTGCGGCCAGCGGTAGCCGGCGTCCTCGCCGCGTGGCTCGGCGTAGATGTCCCGTCCGTTCAACCCGACCAGAGCCCATTCGCGAACGGGCAGCCCGACCTCGTCAAGTTGTGCTCGCGTGATCCCGAGCTCGAGCAGCTCGCGCACCGCATTGGGTTGCAGGTTGATACCCACGCCCACGGGTTTCAGATCCCGAACCGACTCGAGCACGCGACACGGTACACCGATCTGATGCAGCGTGAGTGCCAGGGTCAAACCGCCGATCCCGCCGCCAGCGATGAGCACCGGGTGGGTCGGGGCGGTGTCCGGGATCGGGGTGTCGGCCATGGGGGGAGTGCACGCTCGGGTATGGCTGCATCCTAGGGTGCCACGCGTGCCGCGTGCAAACGGGCTCCGACGGATCAGTGAAAGAGAAAGCTGCGCATCGAGATGCTGCCGTGTTCGATGCCGGTGTTCATGAACGTCAGGGTGTCTCGCGCGTCTGTGGCGCCCGCGACCGTCAGTGCCGGCAGGTAGTGGTCAACCGTCGGGTGCGCCTGCTGCAACAGCGTGCCCAGCGCGCGACGGTCTGCCAGAGCGGCGACATCACGGTCGCTCAGTTTCTGCGCAACTATCGCGTCGAATTCGCTCGCCCAGGCGTGGGTGTGGCCGTCTCGTGTCAGCGCGCCGAGGTTGTGCACCAGGTTGCCGCTGCCGAGCAGCAGCACACCGCGGTCGCGCAGCGAGGCGAGGTGGCGGCCGATGTCGATGTGCCAGTCCAGCGGCTGCGCCATGTCGATCGAGAGCTGGAACACCGGCACGTCGGCGTCCGGGTACAGCCAGGTCAGGACCGACCAGGCACCGTGGTCGAGGCCCCAGGTGTCATCGCCCTGGGCGTGGTGACTCGAGAGCAGCGCTATCACGTCGGCGGCGAGCTCGGGGTCACCGGAGGCAGGGTACTGCTGCGCGTACAGGGCATCCGGGAAGCCGTGGAAATCGTGGATGGTGCGGGGCACGGCCGAGACATCGACCAAGGTGCTGCCCTCGGTCATCCAGTGGGCCGAGACCACCAGGATGGCCTGCGGCCGCGGCAGTGTTTGGCCGAGTGCGGTCCAGCCCTGCGCGTAGGGTGTGTCCTCGATGGCGTTCATCGGGCTGCCGTGGCCGAGGAAGACCAGTGGCATGCGGTCGGTGCGCGCCAGACCGTCGCGCAGTGTGTCCAGTTGGGCTGACAAGCTCATGTCGTGCCTCGCATTCGAGCGGTGGGTGTGGTGGGCGAGCCGGGCCTCGGATGACCCGGTTCAGACAAGACTATCGGGCCCCGGTGTCGCACAATACAGGGCGAACCGGGCGACACACTGTTACCGATCAGGTCACAATCATGGATCAACTGGACTGCATGCGGTCGTTCATTGCGGTGGTGGAATCGGGTTCCTTTACTGCGGCTGCTGACCGCCTGGGTGTCTCCAAAAAACGGGTCAGTGCCCACGTCAGTGCGCTTGAAGCGCGCTTGCACGTGCGTTTGCTGAGCCGCACAACGCGCAGTGTCAGTGTCAGCGATGCAGGCTTGTCATATTATCAAGGGTGTCAGGGGATCCTCGCGTCGCTCGACGACCTCGAGAACGGGCTCAGCGAAGACAACGGCCGACTGACGGGCACGCTGCGCCTCGCGCTGCCCGTGGACTACGGCCGGTTGGCCGTGTTGCCGTCGATCGCCGCCTTCGGTTGGTTGCACCCGGACTTGTCCCTGGACCTGCATTTCAGTGACCGTTTCGTGGACCTGGTCGCCGAGGGCTTCGACCTCGCCGTGCGCGTGGGCACGCTGACGGACTCGACACTGATCTCGCGCGCGGTGTCCAGCACCTCGGTGTGGGTGGTCGCCGCACCGGCGCTGGTCGAGACCCACGGTGCACCCGAACACCCCGATGATCTCGCCCGCTACCCGATCCTGCAGGACGCCAACTTCCCGACCGAATCCGTGTGGCACTTTCGGCACGCGGGGACTGAGCTGCGGTTTTCGCCACGGGCACGGCTGCGTGCCAACAGCGCCACGGCGGTTCGGGACCTCGCTGTGACGGGCTACGGCGTGGCGCGGGTGCCGAGCGTCATCGTCGAGCGCGACGTCGCGGCCGGGCGTCTGGTGCGACTCCTCGGCGACTTCGAGTTGCCCGGTGCTGATATTCACGTGGTCTACCCAAGCCGGGAACACCAGCCCGCCAAGGTCCGTGCGCTGATCGATCATCTGCGCGAGACACTGCCGGGCCCGGAGCGCCGCGGCCGCTGACTGGCGATTCGGGACAGCGCCAGCGTCAGGCGCTCAGGCGAGTTTGACGGGCAGGTTGGTCACACCGTGAAACCCGAAACCACGCCACTCGACGGCGTCGGGGTCCGGCAGACTCAGGTTCGGAAAGCGGTCGAACAGCATCGGCAGCATGATCTGGGCAATTGCGCGCCGGGCGACGTGGGTGCCCTGGCAGAAGTGCGGCCCGTTGCCGAACGCCTGGTGGGGCTGTTTGTCGCGGTAGACGTTGAAGGCTTCGCCGTCGTCGTAGAGGTCCTCGTCGCGGTTCGCACTGGCCTGGACCGTCATGACGGTGTCCCCCTTCGGAATGAAACACCCGCTGATCTCGGTGTCTTCGGTCACCAGGCGCGAGGACACCGAGATCGGTGCTACCCAGCGGATACCCTCCTCAAAGGCCTTTGCCCAGTCGCCCTGGCGCTTGACCGCATCGAGTTGATCCGGGTGGGTCAGCAGACCGAACAGGATGGTGTTGAGGGCGTCGCGCGGCTCGTTGATGCCGCCGCCGATGGCGATCTTGATGTTTGCGTAGATCTGCGATTGCGGAATCGGGTCGTCAGCGTTCAGCATGACCGAGAATGCCGAGTGGTTCGGCGATGCGGTGTGGCGGGCTTGCACTGAATCGAACAGCGCGTCCATCTCGTCGTTGGCCGTGTCCGAGCGCGCAAAGACCTCGTCTCGCCAGCCGAAATTGCCGGCGCCGTCGATCAACGCCTGCGACCAGCGTTGCATCTCGTCGTCACTGGCTTCCTCGATGCCGAGCAGCGCGGCGAGGCCCCGCGCGGCGTAGGGCCCCGAGAGCGCCGGGAACAGGTCGACCACCTCGCCACGGGGTAGGCGAGAGACGTACGCCTCGGCAATCGCCTCGTAGCGCGGACCCCAGTCGTCCCGAATCACGGCGGGGTGGAAGGTTCGCATCATGGCGTTGCGCTCTCGGCGGTGCGCGTCGCCGTCCTTGCGCATCAACGTGTGCGCCCGGAACGCGCGTTTCATCGGGGTGTTCGGGTCGTTCGAGCTGAACAGCGACGGGTTGTCCTTCACGTAGCGGGTGTCAGCGGCCTTGGTCAGCAAGGTGCGCCCGGTGGCCTGCACCCTCAGCACCGGGGTTTCGGCACGCAGCCGGCGGTAGATCGGGAACGGGTCCCGGTCGAGTTGCGCCAGCGTGATGTCGGTGTCGAGTGGGGCGGGTTTGGCCATGGGCGTATCGCGGACGTCGGGCCCGTGTGCTTCGGTTGCCGACAAGGATACAGCCCCGGGGCTGAGCGGTGCGCGCGTCGGTGGCGTCGCTCACGAGCTGCACGAACGGCGCAGGGTGCTACGCTTTGCCGCTCGCGACGGCATGCCGTCGACCCCCACGCGTGGAGCTGCTCGCATGCGCATTCGCCACACCGGCGTGTTGTACGACGACCCCGACCGGTCCACGCCGGGCTACGTGTTGATCTGTCCGGTCGACGGTGACCGGGCCTTCCTCTTGGACCCGGCGGGCGAGGTGGCGCACAGTTGGCATACCCAGCGCGGCATGACCAACTGGGCGTACCTGTTGCCAACTGGCAACCTCGTCGTCAACGAGCGCTGCGTCGAACCCAAGGGTGTCGCCCTGACGGTGAGCGGCCAGATCAGCGAGTACACCCCGTCGGGCAGGTGCGTCTGGCGGCACGTCGACCCGTACCAGCACCACGACGCCCGGCGCCTCGACGACGGCGCGGTCTACGCGGCCTTTCTTGAGATCAGCGAGGCCGAACAGCGCGCGATCCCCGGTGGCATCCCGGGTTCGGAAGCGAACGGCGGGCCGTTCAGCGAGGTCATTCGCCAGGTCAACGCCGCGGGTGAGGTGGTGTGGGAGTGGGACTTCCGTGAGCTCGGGCCCGCGTCGCACCCGATCTACCGCAACGGCAACCGCTGGAGCTACGGCCACACCAACACGGTGTGCCCGCTCGACGGCGAGCGCTACCTCGTGAGCTGCAAGAACCTCAACCTGCTTTTCATCGTCGAGCGCGCCTCGGGCAAGGTGGTCTGGGAACACCAGGACGACGCCATGAGCGGCCAGCACGATGCGCAGATGCTGGACAACGGGCACATCCTCGTCTTCTGCAACGGCGCGTACCAGGGCGACCTGCACCACAGCCAGGTCTGGGAAATCGACCCGGACACTCACACCGTGGTGTGGCGTTACACCGCACCCGACGACATGACGTCGTTCTTCTCGCCGCACATGTCAGGGGCCCAGCGTCTGCCGTCCGGCAACACGCTGATCTGCGAGGGCAACAAGGGCTGCCTGTTCGAAGTGACGCCCGCGGGTGAGACGGTGCGCGAGTTCGTGAGCCCGCACTTCGTCCACGGCACGCAGTTCGGCCGCATCAACTGGCTGTTCCGCGCGCGGTGGTACGCGCCGGAGTCCTCCGAGGTGCGCGCGGTTCTGGGCGCGCGCAACGCCAGCTGATGGCCTCGTGTCAGCGCCTCAGGCGCGGTAGGCAGGCAGCGGCGACCGGTCTTGCAGTTCTATGGTCCGGCGTAGCATGGCCTCGGTGAGGGCGTGCCGTACACTGGCGGCGGCCGGGTCGTCGAAGCGGTTGTGGATTTCGTCCGGGTCGTCGACGAGGTCGTACAGCTCATCCCAGTCTTCGCCCTCGCGAAGCGACATGCGGTGGCGTTCGGTCACCACCGTTCGCACCCGCTGAGGGCGGTCAAAGCCGGTCATCACGCGTTGGCTGTCCTCTTCGACAATGATGGCCTCGGGCGGCGTGCTGTTGAACAGATCGCGTCCCTGCAGACCGTTGTAGCCTTGTACGCCTGCGCGTGTGAGCACCGTGCTGGCGATGTCGATTGACGACGCAAGGGCATTGTCCTCAGCTGCCCGGCTTGGGGCCGTCGGGTCGTGCCAGATGAACGGCACGCGGATCAGGCCCTGGTAGTGCAACAGCAGCTTCAGCATCAGGCCGTGGTCACCCATGTAGTCCCCGTGGTCGGATGTAAACACCACGACGGTGTTCTCCGCGAGCCCGAGCGCCCTCAGCCGCGCGAGCACCCGCCCGATGGCGTCGTCGACCATGGTGATCAGCCCGTAGGTGAGCGCGGTGATCTCCCGTGCCTCGTCTGCCGTTACGGCGAACGGGTCTTGTGAGGTGCGCTTGGCCGTGCCGTCTTCGCGCGCGGCGCGCATCGCCTGCAATGGCGGCAGGTCGCCCTTGCCGAACGACACTGGCAAGGGGATGTCGTCCGGGTTGTACAAGTCCCAGTATTTACCCGGCGGTGTGAACGGGTGGTGGGGGTCGGGGAAGGACATCTGCAGGAAGAACGGCGCGTCGTCCTCGACACGATCGCGCAGCCACGCCTCGGAGCGGTCGGCGACCCACGTGGTCGAGTACAGCGACTCCGGCACAGCAGTGCGCCAGGCCTGCGGTGCGTTGATCCGGTTGTCCGGCAGCGCGTTGTCCGGGCCGACCAGCTCGTCGAAGTCGGCCCGTTGCTCGCGCGCCCAGAGGGCGTAGTCGCCGCAGGCCTGATCGCCGTGGTCGGCTGCGACTTCGACGTGGTCAAAACCGTAGAAATGCGTGTCCATTCGCTCGGCCAGCGGCGTGTGCCAGTTCGGCGCGACTTCGAGGTCGTACTCCGCGCCGTGCCGGTTGCGCTTGATCGCGTCGCGCAGACACGGAGACGGCGTGGTCTTGTCGGCTGCCGGTTGGTAGGTGTTGGTGGCTGGCAAGCCGGTGAAACTCTGCAAGTGTGACTTGCCGATCAAGCCGGTGCGGTAGCCTGCGTCGCGCAACAGTTCCACGAAAGTCGTGTGGTCCTTCGAAAGCGGGATGCCGTTGTGCCGTGCGCCGTGCAGAGAACACATGCGTCCGGTCATGATCGACGCCCGGTTGGGCATGCAGATCGGGTTGGCCACGTAGAAGCGGTTCCACCGTGTGCCGTGGGTGGCAATGCTGTCGATGTGCGGTGTGCGCACAATGGGGTTGCCGTAGCAGCCGAGGTGATCGGCGCGGTGCTGGTCGGTGATGATGAAGAGGAAGTTCGGGCGTTGGGTCATCACGCGGGCTCCGGGGACGGTGGAAGGGTGCGGCTGCGGTGCCGGTCGAGTGCCAGCAAGCCGAGGCCGAGCAGCACGGCCGGGAGATGCACGACAGCGGGCACCACGAGGGCGGCGAATGCGGCGACGAAACGCAAGGCAATCTCGACCGGGCTCAGTTTGCGGCGATCGAAGCCCGACAGTGCGGACGAGAACAACCAGATGCACAGGCAGGTGCGCAGCACGATCCAGAGGAACGGCAACAGGCTGAAGGTCTCGATGATCAGCACCGTGGGGTAGAAGGCGAACACGAAGGGAATGATGAATTTCGCCATGCCGAGGCGAAACGCCATCAACGCGGTGAACAGCGGGTTGGCGTTTGCGATCGGCGCGGCGGCGTAGGCTGCGATCGCGACCGGCGGCGTCAGCGACGAGGCCACGCCGTAGTAGAAGACAAACATGTGCGCCGTGAGGATCGACACCCCGAGCGCCTGAATCGCGGGCCCCATCACCAGGATGATGATCAGGTAGGCCGGCAGGGTAGGCATGCCCATGCCGAGCACCAGGGCGCCAACCATGGCAATCAACAAGGCAGAGAACAGGCCGTCGCCGCGCACGGTCGATATGAGATTGGCAAGCTTGAGGCCGAGGCCGGTGGAGTCGAGGGATCCGACCAGTATGCCAATGGCGGCCACCGCGATCAGTAGCGTGGCGCCCGATTGCGCGCCTTTGAGAAAGGACCGCCAGACGCGCATCGGGTCGCGGCGCACCTCGGGGTTGATGACCGACAGGACGAGCAGCGTGCAGACGGCGTTGAAACCGGCGGCGGAGGTCGAGAGGCCGAGAATCAGCGAGCAGATGACGGTCAAAATCGGGCCGATGAACAGCACGGAGTTGATGATGTCGACGCGGGTGATCGTGTCGTCGATCGTCAGCGGTTGCACTGCGATGCCCTGACGGCGGGCCTCGACGGTGACAGCGGAGAACAGGCTGAAGTAGTAGAAGAGCGCGGGGCACAGGGCGGCGACGATGATGTTGAGGTAGCCGGTGCCGGTCAGGTCGGCCATGACGAGCGCGGCGGCCCCCATGATCGGCGGCATGATCTGCCCACCCGACGACGCAGTCGCCTCGATGCCCGCGGCGAAGGTTGGCGAGAAGCCGCGGCGTTTGATCATCGGGATGGTGAAGGTGCCCGTGCCGACGATGTTCGCAACGGTTGATCCGGACATGGTGCCGAACAGCGACGAGGCGAGAATGGCGGCGTGTGCCGGGCCACCGCGGGTGCGCCGGGTCAGCAAAAAGGCGAACTTCAGCAACGTGTCACCCGCGCCCGTGCCCTCGAGCAGGGTGCCGAAGACGATGAAGATGAACACCGTGCTCAGAACGATGTTGGTGATCGAGCCGAACACCCCTTTGTTGGTGTTGTACCAGAGCGCCTCGGCCACCTCCGTCGATGAGAAGCCGGCGTGCGCGAGGAAGCCCGGCAGGTCCTGCCCGAACAGCAGGTAGAGCACACCGCAGAGGCCCACGCCGAACAGCCCCCAGCCCCACAGGCGGCGGCAGAGTTCGAGAAACACCGCAAGCCCGGCAAGCGCGGGCCAGGCGTCATGTGCAGAGACGTCGTACAGCGCCTCCTCCATCTCGGTTTGGACAAAATGGAAGGACCAGATCGACCAGAGCCCGGCCAGCAGCAGGACCGCGTCGAACGCCGTGTGCAGCGGGCCGTCTGACGCCGACTCGGGTTCGCGTTGGCGGCGGCGCGCGCGGCTCAGGGCGATGCCGACCACCAGCGCCAGTGCGAAACCGGTCGCGCGGTGCAGCTTCGGGTCGATCAGGCCGATGCCGCTGCTGTACAGCGCCATGGCGCCGAGGGCGGTGGCCGCGAGACCCAGCAGCACGGCATGGAACCGGCTCAGCAGGGTGGTTTCCTCAGGCGGGGATAATGCAGGCATGTTCCGTGGCGAATGCGCTGGGCGACGTTGTCAGCCCGGCGCACCGTCTGAGCTGCGTACGCGTCGCTACGGGCGAAGGTCGTCGGGGATGCTGAATCCGGCTTCCTCGTAGTAGCGCAACGCACCGGGATGGAGCGGCACGTTTACCGATGTGAAAGCGGTGTCTTCGGCGACAGCCTGGAGGAAAAACGCGGTGGCCTGGACCTCGGCGATGTTCTCCCAGAACGACTTGGTCGCGGCGTACACCACGTCGTCGGACACGGCTGCCTGGGTGCCGACAAACTGCGTGAAACCCAGTGCGGTGATCTCGCCGTCGGTCAATTGGCCCTTGTAGACGCCGCCGTCGAAGGTCAGCATGCCGCGCCCCGGACGGCCAAACAGGGCCTGCATGGCGTCGCTGCCGACCACGTCGTCGGGAATCGACAACACGCGGAACTCACCGGACAGCCCGAACTGCTCGATTTTTGCTGAGCCAACTTCCGCCGGGCGGACCATCATGTCGATCTTGCCGTCGGCCAGGGCTGCGTAGCCCTCACCCCAGCTCAGGCGCACGGCTTCATAGTCGGTGCCCGCCTCGTAGCCGGTGATGATCTTGATCAGGGCCTCGGAGGTTGCCGACGCCGAGCCCGCTGGCGGGCCAGTGAACACGGTGCGGCCTTTCAGGTCGTCCCAACCTGCGATCCCTGAACCGGCCAGGGTGACCGGGTGGTAGGCGCCGGCCTTGAAGCCGACGATTGCGCGCAGGTTGCCAGCGAGTTCGTCGCCGTTTTCGATGTTTTTGTACATCCGCTTCTGGCCAGCCATCAGGTTGACCAGCGACGGCACGGTGGAGAAGAAATCGATATCGCCCTTGGCGCCCTTGAGCATCGACTTGGTCAGGGTCTGGCCGGCGTTGACCTGGATGTCCACGCCGGCTTTGCCGGCCTGGTTGGCGAAGGCCACAAACATCGTGTGAACCGGATCGCCCACACCGGCGGTTTCGCCTTTGAAAATCTCGGCTGTGGCGGTCGATTGGAGCGCGACGGCCACGGTGACGGCCGCTACAGCGCGGCTCCAGAATGTGCTGTTTTTCATGGTGCTCTCCCAAGGTAGCCAATCGACCCTATCAGCTTTAAAACATGCGATATAATCAATTATCAAGCTATAAACATATCATAAAGATATGAAAATTGACCCCAAACAGCTCGTGCAGTTGTCAGTCATCGTTGAATCGGGGTCTTTCCAGTCCGCGGCGGACCGCCTCGGCACCACGCAGCCGGCGCTGAGTCGCAACATGAAAGCTCTCGAGGCGCGCATTGGCGCCCCGTTGTTCCAACGCGAGGGGCGACGCTCACTGCCGACCAGCCTTGGCCAGCGACTGGCGCACAACGGCCACACCATCCGGCTCGCCGAGGAACAGGCTGGGGTCGTCGCGCTGCAGGTCGCGCGTGGGGCCACGGGCGAGCTGCGCATCGGTGCGCCACCGATCGTCTCAGGGCGTTTTCTGACCGGCACCCTTGCCGAGTTTATCCAGACCAACCCGCACTGCAGTGTTGAGATCCGGACCGGGCTGGTGCACGAGCTGCGCGCGTTGCTCGAACGGGCGGCTGTCGACTTGGTGATCGGTCCGAGTGTGTTGGCCGAGCCGACCGACGGCTTGGTATTTTCGGAGTTGATCGATGATCGAGTAGGGGTCCTGTGCCGTGTGGGTCACCCGCTGACGCAGCGCGAGACTTTGCTCGCTCCGGATCTTGAAGCGGCGAGCTGGCTCGCGCACTCCCGCGGCAGTTTGTTGCGGCGGCAGACCGAGGCGGCCATGAGTGCATCGGGTGTGCGGTCCATGCGGATCAGTTGTGAGACCGACTCGATCCGCTCGGTGCTGGAAATTGTCGCCGCATCGGACTTGATCACGACCATGCCTCGGGCGACTACAGCGCCCTACCTCCGGGAGGAACTGGTCTTCCTGCCATTCGATCACCCGCAGTTTCGGCGACCGCTCGGCGTGATTCGGCGAAGGCAGTCGCCCTTGAACCCGACGACACTGAACTTCATCAATCACCTCACGTGCAAGCTGCCGGGAGGTGCCAGTCGACCGGTCAATCCGCTCGGCGGCTAGCCTGTCTGAACACGATCGGAGCCATGACAGGTTGATCTCCACCGGGATTGCCGCCGCTGGGTCTGATCTTGATCGCGTGTGTGCAGTGGAACGGGGTGCCGCTGTGGCTCTCAGCACCGCTCGTCGCGGCTGTCGTGGTGGGTCGACTGCAGCACCCGCTCGGCATCACGAGCGCGGACGCACCCTGACGCACCGCGGGTGCTCGGCATGCAATTGACCTTGCTGTCGCTCGTCGCGGTGAATACGGTTGTCGCGGTGTCACTGGTGGGTACAGTTTGACGATGACTCCCGTGCGATCGCGATGATGCTCGGCGACTGGAAATCGGCGCGGTCTACGCCGCTTTTCTCGACATCCCGGACGCAGAAAAATTGCGTATCCCGGGCTCGGAAGCCAACGGTGGCCCCTTCAGCGAAGTCATCCGCGAGGTCAACGAGGCAGGAGAGGTCGTCTGGGAATGGAATTTCTGCGAACTTGGGCTCGATACCCACCCGATCTACCGCAACGGCCACAGTGTGGTCTTATGCAACGGCGCGTACCAGGGCGACCTGCACCACAGCCAGGTCAGGGAAGTCGACCCCCTACACCCACACTGTCGTGTGGCGCTACACCGCGCCCGACGACATGACGTCGTTCTTCTTGCCGCACATGTCAGGGGCCCAGCGGCTGCCGTCCGGCAACACGCTAGAACCTGCGCGCTCAACTCCAGATCACCTAGATTGTGAAAATCGGGGTAGGCCTCTTTCATCATGTTTGTCAGCGCTTGTGCGTCCGTTGCACCCTGAAGTGCCTGCTCGAAGGTGTCGACGTAGCGCCGTGTGAACGACACGATGCTGTCGTTCTCCGCACTCTCGCCAGACACGTGCCCGGGCAGGATGCGCGTCGGCTCGAGTGCGAGGACGGTATCGAGGGTCTGACGCCATGCGTCCCGGCTCGCCTCGGTCTGCGTGTCTGCCATACAGACGTGCAGGCGCGCGGGCCACCACAGTGCACCTGCGCCCGGTGCTCGGCGCCGATGTCACGCTTGCGGTCAAGG
This sequence comes from Pseudomonadota bacterium, assembly GCA_039196715.1. Lineage (NCBI taxonomy): Bacteria > Pseudomonadati > Pseudomonadota > Pseudomonadota bacterium. The sequence continues at coordinate 40,695 of JBCCUP010000017.1, read as the reverse complement.
CGTTGTGTCCAGCGAATGCCGGGGTAGCCATATTGCCCGAGTACCTCGTCTCGGACGACGTCGAACGCGGCGACCTGGTGCGGTTGTTACCGGATTGGCGACTGCCGTCGGGCGGGGTGTACTCGGTTTTTCCTCCCACGGCGTTTCGCTCGGAGGCAACCAGGCGGTTTGCCGAACTCTTTGCCACGCGCTTGCAAGCGCGTTTCTGATTGCCGCGGGTGCCACCGTCCCCGCGCGGCGGTGCCACGCAATTCCGTGATACTGTGTTCGGACGCGGGCTTGTGCTGATGCCCTCGCCGCCTGTGTCGGTGTGAAGGCTGGCCACACACCGAGTGAGTATCGACCTGATTGACGTGGAACGCGCATGGACGGTATGGACAGCGCCACAACACCTGCTGGCGGCACTGCTGCTCAACCGATCGAGGCGTTTCAATCGCGGTTGAACGGGGTGTGCGGCTCCTTTGACCTGCATGTCGACAAGCCTCGCCAACCGGCGGTTTCGGGTCACGTGTCCGTGTCGGCGTTCGGCGGGCTGGACATTGCCGAGGTCGGGCTCGACGTCGACCAGGTGACGCGTCGGCGGGACAACATCCGTCGCGACCCCGGCAACCACTTTTTTCTGATTCTGCAACGCCAAGGGCGAGCCCGTTTGCATCAGCAGGGTGTCACGGCGTGGATGCAGCCGGGCGATCTCTTCGTTGTCGACTCCACCCAAGAGAGTGCCTTCGCCTACGGCGGCCGCTACTCACTGCAGACCTCGGTTCACCTGCCGCGGGACGAGATGCACCACCGATTCGGACGGCGCCTGGGTGGCAGCCTGTCGATCGACGGAAGCGATGCGCTTGCGGTGGCCATGAAAGCGGTGTTGGCAAGCCTGCTTCGAACGGACACGGTCGGAGCACAAGCGCACACGGTGGAGGCGTTCTACAGCGTGTTTGGCGCGCTGCTCAGCGAGCGCGCCACGGGCAACACCGATCAATTGAGCGTGGATGCGGCCTTGGTTCAGAGCGCCGAGACAGTGATGGCCGCGCATCATCGCTTACCCGGGTTCAACACCCGCGCCGTGGCGGAACGGCTTGGCGTGTCACTCCGTCGGTTGCAGCGTGCGTACAGGGCCACGGGTGAAACCCCGCATATGCGCTTACAGCGCTATCGCGTCGAGGCCACGCACCGGATGCTGCTGTCGCGCGCCGCGCACGCGGATGACACCGTCGCCAGTCTCGCGTTTGACGCAGGTTTCAGCGATCTCTCCACCTTTTACCGCCTCTACCGCAAGCGGTACGGACGTGCGCCTGGCCTCACGCTGCAACAACCTGACGCCACGCGCAAACTCCGCTGACGCCTGTTGCCAAGACACGCTTCACGCCCCGCGACACAGTGCGAGCTCACGCCACTACGTAACGCACGCACCAGAGGAGGCTTGCATGTCCGCTGTATTCAACATGACCATCAACGGGGCGCCCCACGCAACCCCGTCGACCTTTGCGGTCCAGAACCCCGCTACCGGCGGCACCGTGGGGCTTGCGCCCAACGCCACGCTGGCAGACCTGGACGCCGCGGTCGCCGCAGCGGGTGCGGCGTTCGAGAGCTGGTCACAAACGTCTGATGAGGCGCGCGCCGCGGCGGTCCGGTCGCTGTCAGAGGCCCTGGGTGACCACGCCGATGAATTGGCCAAGCTGATCACACAAGAGCAGGGCAAACCGCTCAACGGCGTGGGCTCTCGGTTCGAAATGGGCGGTGTCGGCGCCTGGACAGACTACGCGGCTGCGATGTCCCTGCCCATGAAAGTGCTGCAGGACAACAACGAAGGCCGGGTCGAGTTGTACCGCAAACCGCTCGGGGTGGTCGGCTCGATCACCCCCTGGAACTGGCCCGTGCTGATCGCCACCTGGCACCTGATGCCGGCGATCCGAACGGGCAACACGGCGGTAATCAAACCCTCGCCCTACACGCCGCTTTCCACCTTGCGCATGGTCGAGATCATGAACACGGTGCTGCCGGCCGGTGTGGTGAACGTGGTGACCTCGGACGACCAGGGCGATAACATTGGCGCGGCCATGTCGGCGCACCCGGGCATCCGCAAGATCGTGTTTACCGGCTCGTGTGCCACGGGTTCCAAGGTGATGATGTCAGCCGCCGAAACCATGAAGCGCCTGACCCTGGAAATGGGAGGCAATGATGCGGGCATCGTGTTGCCCGATGTCGACCCTGACGCCATCGCCGAGGGCCTGTTTTGGGGTGGCTTCATCAACATGGGTCAGACGTGCGCGGCGATGAAGCGCCTGTACGTGCACGAAGACGTCTACGACGGCGTGTGTGAGGCGCTGGCGAATTTCACCCGGAACATCCCGATGGGCGACGGACTGGATGAGTCATCCATCCTTGGCCCGGTGGCGAATCAGATGCAGTTCGACAAGGTCAAACACCTGGTGGACGACGCCAAGACCCGCGGCCGGGTGCTGGTGGGCGGCGAGCCCGGTGAGGGCTTGTTCTTCCCGCCCACGATCATCGCCGACCTCGACAACGGCGACCCGCTGGTGGATGAGGAGCAGTTCGGACCGGCCTTGCCCATCATCAAGTACCGCGATCTCGACGAGGTCATCGCACGCGCCAACGACAGCGACAACGGTCTCGGGGGCTCGGTGTGGTCACAAGACATCGACGCCGCCAAGGCCGTAGCGGCGCGCATGGAATGCGGGACCGTGTGGATCAACAGGCACGGCGGAATCCAGCCGAACGCCCCCTTCGGTGGGGTCAAACGTTCCGGCCTCGGGGTGGAGTTCGGCGAAGAGGGTATGCAGGAGTACACCGACCCGCAAGTGGTGTTCTGCTGAACCGGCGCTGAGATCTGCACCTCGCCGAATGCGAGGTGCGTTCTGGCCTGCGGTCCGGGCGCAGTGTATGCGCCCGGTCAGACCCGCTCAGGCTTCGGAGAATTTCGCCGCATCCTCGGAACCACCGGTCGCGTTACCCTCGGAGTACGACTTCGCCCCGGTGCCGGCGAGCTTGCCGCCGTCGACGATCAGGTATTCGTCGCGGATCGGTCGGCCTTCGAAATAGCACTCGAGGATTTCACGCGTGCCCGCTGCGTATCGGGCTTGAGCCGACAGACTGGTGCCTGAGATGTGCGGTGTCATGCCGTGGTTCGGCATGCTGCGCCACGGGTGGTCGCGCTCGGGCGGTTGCGGGAACCACACGTCGCCGGCGTAGCCGGCGAGCTGGCCGGATTCCAGGGCGTCGACAATGGCCTGGCGCTCGCAGATCTTGCCGCGTGCGGTGTTTATGATGTAGCTGCCGCGCTTCATGCGCTGAATCATCTGAGTGTCGAACAGGTGCTCGGTCTCGGGGTGCAGCGGGCAATTGATGGTGACCACATCACAGTGCGGCACCATGTCCTCGACGGTGTCGTGCCAGACGAGGTTGAGTTCCTGCTCGACCGACTCGGGCAGACGGTGGCGATCGAAGTAGTGCAGCTTCACATCGAAGGGGTGCAGGCGGCGCAGCACGGCCAGTCCGATACGTCCCGCTGCCACGGTGCCGACGTGCATACCCTCGAGATCGTAGGAACGCGCAACGCAATCGGCAATGTTCCAGCCCCCTTTCATGACCCAGTTGTACGACGGAATGTAGTTGCGCACCAGGCTGAGAATCTGCATGACGACGTGTTCGGCCACGCTGATGGAGTTGCAGAAGGTCACTTCTGCAACCGTGACACCACGCTCCATGGCGGCGCTGAGGTCGACGTGGTCCGAGCCGATTCCCGCTGTCAGCGCGAGCTTGAGCTTGGGTGCTTTCGCCATGCGCTCGGCCGTGATGTACGCCGGCCAGAAGGGCTGCGAAATCACGACTTCGGCGTCTGCGAGCTCTTGCTCGAGCACGGAGTTCGGGCCGTCTTTGCTGGTGGTGACGATGAACTCGTGACCGTTGGACTCGAGGTACGTGCGCAAGCCGAGCTCGCCGGATTGGCTGCCGAGCAGCTCGCCAGGGGTGAAATCGATCGCCTTGGGCGTCGGAGCCGTTTGACCGTCCGGGTAGCCCGTGATCTCGGGGATGGCGTCGCGGGCGTAGGAGGTTGGCTGACCGTCTTCAGGATCTTCGTACAAAACGCAAACAACTTTGGCCATGGTGGTGAACCCTGTGTTGATGTGGAGCCGCATCCGTGAGGGCAGTGGGCTTCGGGGTGCGTCGGTTGTTTCCCGCGCCCCGGCACTGGCTCAACAGGCTGGTGCGGTTCGTCACAGTGCAGCAGGCGAGTTGCGAGACGTCCAATTGATAATGTCAGTGTTTGATAAATTCTGTTTATTGAGTCGGTGTTTGCTCGGCGTCGAATGCCTGTGCAATATCGGAGTTGAAGACAGCCGAAAACACGGCGCGCGTGAGTTTTGACATCGGCTGTCGATCGGGGACCACCAGCCCGATGGCGTGACGATTCGTGTCGTTTGCGATCGGTCGCACATCGAAATCCTCTGGTGCGCCGAGTCGGCCGAGCAAGGTTTCGGGGACGACGCTGACCCAGCCGCCGCGTTGCACCAGTGTGCTCAACGCGAGGAACGAGTTGGCTGTGATGCCGGGCGAGAGGGCAACGCGGTGGCGACGGGCTGCGGCGTCAAGGATGCGCCGGTTCTGCATGTCCCGGTTCAGCAAGCAGAGCGGCTCACGTGCAAGTTGTCGCCACGACACCGGTTTCTCGGAGGTGAAATGGCCCCGGGCCGCCAGCACGACGTCGCGTTCGACGAAAACGGGGAAGGTGAGCACGCGTTGCAGGGGCTCGTTGTCGAGGTAGGTCAAGCCGCCGTGCAGCTCGAGGCTGTCCAGCCCGGTTTGAATCTGCCGTGAGCTGGTCTCCTGGAAATCGATAGCGGCATTGGGGTGCGCACTCAGGAAATACTCGACGAGCAAGCCGACAAGCGCCGTTGCAGCAGGTACCACGCCGATGCGCAATGTGCCCTGCAGGTCAGCGGCACGGTCTGTGAGATCGAGCTTGAGGCTCTCGAAATCCAGCAGGATCTGCTGCGCCCACAGCAGCACGCGTTTGCCCTCAGGGGTCAGGCCGAGAAAGCTGTGGTCGCGGTCAATCAAGCGTGCGCCGAAGTCGGATTCCAGCTTGCGCAGTGCCGAGGACAACGCCGGCTGTGAGATATTGCAAGCCTGAGCGGCCTTGGCGAAGTGCCCCTCACGCGCCAAGGTCGTGAAGTAGTGCAGATGGCGTATCAACATGGTTCTGGATCACGTGGACGAGACGGTAGACGTCGGTTTTTTTGCTGTGAATCGTCGATGCGCGCACTACACTGGCCTGCGGCGGTGCGGTTGCACAGCGGTCAATGGAAATCAGAGGACTCGATCCATGGTGACAGGTGAGGGCGCGGATGCCAAAGCCCCCTACCGGCGACTCTCCGTCATGTTCGCGCGAGCACTCCCGCCCGCCAGCGCGGGCAGCGCTCTGGTTGCCGGGGTGGGCAGTTTTCTCGCCATCGGTGCGTTGATCACGCTCGACGGGCTGTTGTCGATAGCGTTGCTGATCGCGCCGTTTGGCGCGAGTTGCGTGCTTATCTTCGCCTTGCCGTCGGCACCGCTGGCGCAGCCGGCGAACGTGGTGTTCGGGCACGCCGTCTCGGCGGGCGCCGGGCTGCTCGTGATTGCCGCGTTGCCCGACTTCGCCTGGTCGCCCGCGCTCGGCGTCGGTTTGGCGGTCGCGGCGATGGTCTTGTTGCGCGTCACCCACCCGCCCGCCGGCGCCAACCCGATTGTGGTGTCGTTGCTCGATCCGGGCTGGTTGTTCGTGCTGGTGCCCGTGCTGCTCGGCGCCGTCGCGCTGGTGCTGATCGGTGTGGCGTTCCACCGTGTCACCGGCAAGCCCTACCCGGTGCGCGTCCACCCGCGCTGACGCCTGGCCGCTGTCGTGGCGGCCTCCGCGCACCGCCACGGGAGACCAGAGTGATAGGTGTCAACCGCTGTGGTTGATCAGTTCCTTGCCGTTGTGCAGCAGTCGTGAGCGCCAAGGAATCGGGTTGCGCAGCGCGAAGTGCGCCATGCACGCGTTTTCAGCTTCCTCCATGAGGTCGCGGATCCGCTCCTCGGGCTCGTCACTCTCGATCAGCACGTGCGTCTCGATGTGCTCGGTCTTACCCTCGGTCATGTGCCCGAGCTGGCGCATGTTGCTCAGGTTGGTGTTGAAGCCCACGCGCTGCTCGAGCTTCATCGACCTGATGCTGATTTTTCGGGCGGTGTAGATGTCGGTCAAATGTGTCATCAGGCAAAAGCCGATGCCGGCGCACATGTAGGCCAGCGGCGGCGGTGCGGTGTCGTCTCCCACCGGTATGTCCTCGTCACAGAAAAACCGCACTGGCGAAAAGCCTGGGATGTTGACCTGGACCACGCCGGTCTTGCGCTGCTTCTCGGTTGCCTCGGCGGTCATCACCACCTCGAAGCTCAGCGGCTCCGGGGGGCGGCCTTTCTTGAAAGGTTTCGGTTCGAATTGTGTGGGTTCGGGTTGCGAGTCAGCCAGTTGGCCGACCCGGTAGTGTTTTTCGGTCATTGGGGATTCCGAGCAATCGTGAGGGGAGCGGTTGGTTTCAGCACCCGAGACACCGAAAATAGTTCACGTCCGGCGGCAGTGCTCGACACGCAGGGGCTGCGTGTGGTGGCGCGCGTCATCACCGCAACCAGGCGTCGCGCCGCGATTGGGGAGGCGTGGTTACTGGCTCGCTTCACCCGTGCGCGGCCCTTGTGTGACCCGACTAGCGCGTGAGCGCCTCGGCGCGCCGTCCGAGCGCTTCACTGGTCTTCGTGTAAGCCGGTTCAATCCAGTCTGAATTCCAGAACCACAAGCCGATGCCGCGATCGGTTTCGTGCTGCACGATGCGTGTACCACCGTCGATCGGCTCGAGCAGCCAGCGGTGGTCGAAGGTGATGATCCCAGGCATGCCGCCGCTCTGACGGAGCTCGGCGGCGGCGCTGACGGTTCGCACCTTGGCACGCATGTCCGTCTCGCTTACCGACGGGTCACGCACGGTGTTGACCACCGACGCGCCCTCGACGTAGTCGCCGTCCACGGCGATGAACACCGGGTTCCACTCCGGGTAGGCTGCCGTGTCCATCAACACCTGCCAGACCACCTCTGGGGGCGCAGCAACGTCGTGCTCGATGCGGAAGGTCTTCTTGGTCAGTAGCGCACCGACCAGCGCGATCAGCACGATGGTCGGAATGGCCCACTTGATTACAGTCCACATCCTGTTTGCCTCACAGGTAGGAGTCGAACCAGGACAACACACCAGCGGGGTGTGTACCCAGGTGGTCGTAAGCTGCGAATCGACTGGCCTCCAGGTCGAGCCAGCTCAGGTCCTTCTCGACCGCGAGCGCCTGGTAGTAGGCCTCGACCATATCCAGCTGCGTCCACGGGTCATTGCGGTTCTGCACGACGCGCGTCGGCACGTTGATCGCCGCCGCGTGGTCGACGAAATTGGGTTCTCCGAGGTCGAAACCCAGCCGTTGCGTGCTCACCCGCTCTCCGGCACGCGCCATGAATCCCGGCATGCCCAGCGCATCCATGAAGCAACGGTAGCGCAGCGGTTGCACCGCAATCAGCGCTTTGATGCTCGAACGGGACGCCAAACCGTCTTCGCGCCCGTAGGCGTAGGTGGTGGCAGCCGAGCCCATGCAGATCGACAACAAGCCAACTCGGGCTGACGGAAAGCGCTCGCCAATGAAGTCGACAGCGGCAACGACGTCCTTGGCCTCCTCCGGCCCCCAGGAAACCCACGGAATCGGGCCAGTCTCGCTTTCGCCATGGCCTCTGAAATCGTACATCAATACGGAGTAACCCTGCTCGACCAGGTAGGTCGCTTGCCGCAGAAACCGAATGTCCGTTTTCCAGGGTTTGATGGGCCCCTTGCCGCGCGGCGTCCAACCGCCCCGGTTGCACTGAACGCCGAAATGCGACTGCACGATCACCCGGTCCGAGCTGCCTGGCAACAACCAGCCCTGCAACGACGTACCGTCTTCGGCAGAGAAACGCACATCCTCGAATGCCAGACCGTGTGCCGCCGGCGTGTCGAACAGCGGCGATTGGCCCGGTTTGACCATCATGTTGGACACCACGTTGCCGATCATTGGGATACACCTCGAGGTTTACAAATAGACATTATATGTACATAAGTTTTTACAAATTTAGGCAGTCTGTCAAGTGATAGACTGCCAGGCACGTAAACACCCAACCAGTCACCCCTGACGTGTCCGAGTCCGAAACCCATCAGCGCATCATTGCTGCAGCGATTCGGTGTTTCGTGCATTTCGGTGTGCGCAAGTCGGCGATGGCCGATATCGCCGAGGAGGCCGGTGTGTCACGTCAAACGCTCTACGATGCCTTTGGCAGCAAGGACGCGTTGATCCGCGCCGCCATCAGGGCCATCACGACGCAGGCGATCGCAAACATCGAACGCCGCTGGGCGTCATCGAAGGGCTTGGCTGATCAGCTCGACGTGTTCCTCGACGAGACCGTGGTCCGCTCGTTCGACTTGCTGCAAACCGCTCGGGACCCGGACGACCTGATCAGCGGCCACAACGCCGCCGGCGCTGACGCGATCGCCGAGTCGCATGCGCGTCACGGCACGCTCATGACGACGGTGCTCGCTCGGCACAGCGACACGCTGCGAGCGCAAGGGCTGACGCCAGAGCAGTTCGCGCACTACGTCGTGTCGGTTGCGATGGGCTTCAAGTACGTGAAGGACCGGTCAGAGCTGATGCGGCTGATGGCCGCATTGCGCGCGTCGGTCATCGCAACGGTCGGCGAGTCGCCGACGCCACACTGATCGCACGCACTATCCCCCTCTCTGAAGGAACTTCTGTGACAGACACCTCCCCCCGCATCGGTTTCGTCGGCCTTGGCTTCATGGGCCACGGCATCGCCAGCAACCTGCTCAAGGCGGGTTACCCGCTCACCGTGATCGCGCACCGCAACCGTGCGCCGGTCGAGGACCTCGTGGCCCGAGGTGCAGTTGAAGTGACCACTCTCAGGGCACTCGCCGAGGCGAGCGACGTCGTGCACATCTGTGCGCCCGGCTCGCCGCAAGTCGAGGCGATTGTCGGCGAACTGCTCGAGGGTTTGGCGTCCGGCAGCGTGATTGTCGACTGTTCAACCTCGGACCCGGTGTCGACGGCCAAACTGGCGGGCCTGACCGGCACGCACGGTGTGGACCTGGTTGACGCCCCCCTGGCGGGTACACCCCAACAGGCCGCGGCAGGCGAACTGGGCGCCATGGTTGGTGCTGAGGACGCGGTCTTCGCGCGGGTCGAGCCGGTGCTCGCCGCGTGGGCCAAAAGCGTGGTGCACATCGGCGCAGTGGGCGACGGGCACCGGATGAAGCTGCTGAACAACTTCCTCGCCATGGGCTATGGCGCGCTCTTCGCCGAGGCGCTCACACTCGGGCAGAAGGTCGGCATCTCGCCCGAGACCTTCGACAGCGTGATCCGCGGTGGCCGCATGGACTCGGGTTTCTACCAGACCTTCATGGGCTGCGTGATCGAGGGCAACCGCGAGAGCCACAAGTTCACGCTGACCAACGCCTTCAAGGACATGCGCTACCTCGAGTCGATGGCCGACAGCGTGGGCTTGAACAACCCGGTCGGCAACGCCGTCAAGAACACCTATGCGCTCGCTGTGGCCAACGGCGGCGACGGGCCCGAGGACTACGTGCCGCACCTGGTCGAGTTTGTCGGTAAGCTGAACGGCGTGTCGTCCTGAGCGCATCGCGCGTACCGAGTCGGCCAGGAACACACGGAGACCCCATGATATGACCTTCGAGTTTCTGATCACCTCGTTGATCGTGGTGCTGCTGCCTGGTACTGGCGTGATCTACACCGTGTCCATCGGCTTGTCTCAGGGTGCACGCGCCAGTGTGGCGGCGGCGCTCGGTTGCACGCTGGGTATCGTTCCGCACCTGTGTGCCAGCGTGTTCGGTGTTGCGGCGATTCTGCACACCAGTGCGTTGGCGTTTCAGGTCTTCAAGGCAATCGGGGTCGCGTATCTCGGCTACCTCGCGTACAGGATGTGGCGCGAATCCGGCGCGATCGAGTTTCGCAAAACGCAACAACAAGCGTTGTTCCGCATTGCATCACGGGGTTTGCTGATCAACATCCTGAACCCCAAACTCTCGATCTTTTTTCTCGCCTTCCTGCCCCAGTTCGTGCCCACAGCGTCAGCGAACGCAGTGGGCGTCATGCTGTTGTTGAGCGCTGTCTTCATGTTGATGACGTTCATTGTCTTCGTTGGCTACGGGGTGTTGGCCGGGCAGGTGCGGCAGCTGGTCGCGGCGTCTCCCCGTGTGCTGCAACGGGTCCAACGTGTCTTCGCGGGTGCCTTTGTCGCACTGGGGGCCAAGCTGGCATTGTCGGAGCGCTGATATGACGGTGGGCACCCTGGTGTTCCTGTGCGGCAAGATGGGTGCGGGCAAGTCGACGCGGGCGGCGGCAATCGCGCGTGAACGCGGGGCGGTGTTGCTGTCCGAAGACGTGTGGCTCGCAGCGCTGTACCCGGGTGAGATTCAATCGCTCGACGATTACGTGGCCCGGTCCAGACGGCTCAAGCGGCCGCTCACTGCGCTGGTGCAGGCCACCCTCGCGTCCGGCACCGACGTCGTGCTCGACTTCGCCGCCAACACGGTCGCGCAGCGGGCCTGGTTCCGCTCGCTGTTCTCCGAGGTCGAGGCACCGCACGAGCTGGTCTACATCGACGTGGACGACGCCCGGTGCCTCGAGCAAATCGCCCAGCGGCGCGCCGAGCAGCCTGAACGGGCGGCGACCGACACCGAGGCGATGTTCCGGCGCGTCACGGCACACTTCGCGCCGCCGACCGACGCAGAGGGCTTCAACGTGGTTCAGCTGTGAGTGGCGATCAGCAGGTGGTGCACGCGATGAGCCCGGCGGTGTCGTAATATTCCTCGAACGACACGATTTTGCCGTCGCGAAGGCGAAAGATGTCGACCTTGGGTGTCTCGACGCGTTTGCCGGTCGCCCTGTTTGTCCAGGCGGTCGAGCCGATCGCGACGACGCGATCGCCTTGGGCGATGTACTCGTCTACCGTGAAGTGTTCCATCTCGAACTGCGAGCACAGCCCGTCGAAATAGCCGCCAACCTGCTCCTTGCTGGTCATGGCCTTGGTGAACTCTACCCCCTGGGCACCCTGCGCCAGAGACATGAAGGCGATTTCGTCGGCCATCAGGGAAACCCAGTGGTCGACACTGCCGCCACGTGAGTTGTGCCAATCGGTGTAGGCGTCGCGCAGCATCGCGACATTCGTTTCTTCTTCGGTGCTCATGTTGTATTTCCGTTGGGTGGCCTGAAGGCGTGGCATTGCAGTGGCCACACACCGGAGGGTGCGACGGTGCGGTCACGCGAACAACCTGTGTGCGAATGAAAGCACCGCAAGTGAGTCAGGTTGGGCAGACGCATTTCGGTCGTGAGGTACCCGGGTACGACCGGTGTGTGCCGGAATTCCGGCGCGCTGCACGTTGCACCCGCACGCTGATCGAAAGAGGGCATTGCAATACCGAACCGTTGTGGCAACCTGCCACGCTCCACTTTGACAAAAGTAAGCCCCAGTGTGGTTTCGGGAGTCCGCGTCGATGGGAAAAGCAATGCCGCAGAATGCTACCGTGTGCGAATGGTCACCGGTGCGCAGCATCATAAACAAGACAGCTCTGGCCTGTTTTTTAGGTGTCGCTGGTCTGGCATCTGCCAAGGCGGCAGACATGCCGAACAGTTGCCCGGTCGACGGGTGTATCGTCACCATCTCCGCGGTTGATCGGGATGGCGATGAACTGCGCGTGACCTTGGCATCCAATTTCACTCCCGACAATTCGCGCAATCACTTTCACATGTGGTGGGGCGAGCAATACGACGTTCGACAGGTCGGGCGCAATGCGTCGAGTGAACACAGCGTCGAACAAGGCAAGTGGCACAGGCATGACGACTACCCGCTCTACCTGACCACCGGTGCAGCGTCGACAACCGTGCGGGAGGGGGCGACGACATTGTGCGTGACCGCCGCAGACCGCGACCACAACGTGCTCGATGCGGCGTTGTTTGACTGCATGGATGTCAGTCAACAGCTCAACTGACGGACCACACCGGTAGGCACGGGACCGTGCAGGCGTTGCCCGCCTACGTGGGCCGATACCAACTCAGGGAAGAGATTGGCCGCGGCAGTTTTGCCACGGTGGCACTCGCGTGGGATGAGGAACTCCAGTCGTCGGTGGCGCTGAAGATTCTCAACGTGACCGATACGGACACCGAGCGGCGCTTTCTCAACGAGGCGCGCTTGCTCCGCCGTGTCAAAGCGCCCAACGTGGTGACCGTGCACGACATCGGCCGGCTCAATGATGCACGGCCGTACTTCGTGCTCGACTACGCGGACCGAGGTTCACTCGCCGAGCGATTGCCGCACCCGATCCCTCTGGCCACCTTGACCGCTGAAAACCCGTCGCGTCCGAACGGTGCAGCCGTCGACGGCGCGTACGCTGAATTGCAAGCCCTGCTACTGCTGGTTGACGCCCTGGCCGAGGGGTTGTCCGCAATCCACGCGGTTGGCCTCGTGCACCGGGATATCAAGCCCGGCAACGTGTTCTTTGAAAGCGTGCGCCGCTCCACGCAGGAGGGTGTCGGTCAGCCGTTGCCGCGGGGCGGGCCGATCGTGCGAGCGGACGAGCGACCGCTGGTTGGTGACCTCGGGATCGCCAAGGATGTCAACGCCGGCAACGAACAGCCAACCCTGCTCGGTGGCACGCCACTTTATCTCGCGCCCGAGCAGCTCGACCCGACTGCCGTGATTTCGCCAGCAGCGGACATCTACGCAGCGTCTGCAGTGGTGTGGAATGTCGCGACCGGCAGTCCGCCGCCGCTGCCCGACCGTCTTGACGAGGCGCTGGCGACACTGCCCGCGCCGTGGCGCACCATTTTGTCGGTCGGCCTTGCCCGCGAGCCGGCGCACCGATTCGACAGCATGGACACGTGGAGATGGGCGATTCACGACGTGGTTGGCAACGCTGGTCGCACGGTGGTTATCGCGCCGGGCGGCGATGCCACAGCCACCGAGGTGTGTCCCTACAAGGGGTTGGCGGCGTACCAGGCCGAGGATGCCGAACGCTTTTGTGGCCGTGAAGCGCTCGTGGACGAACTGCTCGGGCGACTGCAATTGCACGCGGTGTTGGTCGTCGGCGGGGCGTCCGGCAGCGGCAAGTCGTCGTTGGTGCGGGCGGGGTTGTTGCCTGCCCTGGCCTCGGGCAGCCTGCCCGGCAGCGAAGCGTGGCGGGTCCGGTTGCTCACGCCTGGCGCAGAGCCGCTGGCGCGCCTGCAGTCGGCGTTGACGGCGTCGGAGGCAGGCGGGCCGGCACGTCTGGTGGTGATTGACCAGTTCGAGGAGCTCTTCACCCTGGCCGAACCTGCGGCACGAACAGCCTTTCTCGATGCCCTGGCCACCTATGCCAACCGCCTCGACAGCGAAGACAAGCTTGTCATCGTGGTGCGAGCCGACTTCTATGCCGAGTGCGCGCGAGAGCCCTGGCTGGCCCACCGCATCTCGAACAACCAGGTGTTGGTCTCGCCGATGAGAGAGAGCGAGCTCAGGCAAGCCATCTCGGAACCTGCCCGCCGGTCGGGGTATTTCCTCGAAAACGGTCTGATTGACGCGATCCTGGAGCAGGCCGGTGACGAGGCAGGCGCCCTGCCGTTGGTGGCTCACGCCTTGGTCGAAACGTGGGTTCGGCGTGAGGGCAACACCCTCACCCTGGCCGGATTTCAGGCTGCTGGCGGGGTGGTCGGGGCGATCAGCCAGACGGCCGACGCCTCGTACGAGCACCAACTGGACGACACGGGTCGCGAGCAAACCCGACGATTGATGTTGCGGCTGGTCGCGGCCGGCACCAGCGCTTCGCCGGACACGCGCCGTGTCGTGTCGCGCGCTGAACTCCGTAGCGCTGACGTCGCCGAGTCGATTGATGCCTCGGTGATCCGGGTGCTGACCGACGCCCGGCTGCTCAGCATTGACGACGATACCGTGCAGATCGCACACGAGGCCTTGTTGCACAGTTGGCCGCGGTTGCACCGCTGGATCGAGGAGTCACGTGACGACTTGCGGGTGCGACACAAGATTTCGCGCGCTGCGCAGGATTGGGAAGGGGAGCGGCGCGACGCCGATCTGCTGTACCGCGGAACGCCATTGCAGGCTGCGATTGAGTGGCAAACCCAGAACCCAGGTCTGTTGAACCCGCTGGAACAGGATTTCCTCGACACCTCACAGGCCGAGAGTGAGGCGCGAGCGACGGCAGAGGCGGCGCAGGTGGCGCGTGGACGCCGCGTGCGACGGCTGGCGGTCGCCGCGCTGACCGTGTTGGCCCTGGGCGCCAGTGTGTCAACGCTGATCGCCTACACGGCCTTCCGCAACTCGCAGCGCCAGGCCCAGCGGGCCGATGCGGCAACGCTGGCGGCGGAAACGCGGTTTGCCAGCGCGCTCGGTGCAGCAGCGTACGGACATGTCGAAGAAGACCCCAGACTCTCACTTGTGCTTGCAGCGGAGTCCACTGCACGCGCACATGCGGGCGCCACGCCCTACGATACGCGGGCCGCGATGGTGAGTGCGCGGCACGCCCTGGCACAGGGCGGGCCTTTCCTGTTCGGTGGGCCCCTGGTTGCAAGTGACGCATTGAGTGTTGCGCTCAACCCCCAGGGTTCCATGCTTGCGTTGGGGTTGGTCGACGGCAGCGTCGACTTGATCAACACCGCCAACCGAAAACCGATTCAGGCCAGGCAGCGGGACCACAGCGGCGGTGTGCGGGACATCGCCTTCAGTCCAGACGGCCGCGCTCTGGTGTCGGTGAGCACCGATGGCGGCGTGCGGCTGTGGCGCGCGAACAGCGCGGGAGTCTGGCGCTCGGTGTTGGTCGCCCGAAGCCGCGATGTGATCGTCGACGTGGATTTTATGCCCGACGGGCATTCGGTGATCACGGCCAACGACGACGGGACTGTGCAACGGTTTTTCCTTGATGGGCGCACGGAACATCCGCCACCCATTGTGCGGTCCGACTACGGCTTCAATGCCGTCGGGATCAGTTCGGACGGGCGCTACGTCGTCACCGGCAACGCTGACAAGCGGATCACGGCGTACGCGATCGAATCTGGCGAGCGTGTGCTTGGGCCGATAGACGCCTCTGACGCCAACCATTTGGTCGACATCTCCTTCAACGTCGACGGTACGGCCTTCGCTGTTGTCGACACGGACGGTTTTGCCCACGTGCACGCGTTTCCCGGTGGAGAGCTCGACGACGCACGCTTTGATTTCAGCGGCCGTCTCGGCGTGTTGTTTTTTCACCCCGACGGAGAGCGCCTGATCGGCGGGGATGGGGCGGGGCGCCTGAATCAGTGGTCGATCGGGACAGGCGAGCTGCAGCGCCAGTCGCCGCCAGGCCATTCGCAGACCATGGTGGCCAGTTCACTCAGCGCCGACGGCGGGCTGCTAGTCACCTTGGGCCGCGATCAACTCGTGCGGTTCTGGACACTGGACGAACGGTTTCCGTTGTCTCGCAGCTGGGCGGTTGCCACGTCCGCCGCCCGGGGTGTCAGCGTGAGTCCCAGTGGGCGATTCCTGGCGGCTGCGGACAAGTCCGGTCTGGTGCAGCTTCGGCGCACCGAGGCCGCAGACCGCCCGCTGCAACTGCGCGGTCACATGGCGGGGGTCTGGGCACTGGCCTTTGACCCCGGTGAGGCGGTGTTGGCCTCAGGAGACCGCCACGGTCGGATTCGCTTGTGGGACGCGATCACCGGTCAGCTGCTCGACGAAACCACGGTCGAAGGTGAATCCATCTGGTCGCTGGCGTTTGACGCTGCAGGCACAAGCTTGCTGATCGGGTCGGACAGCGGTGTCCACGAGTACGCCGTCAGCGAGCGGCAGTGGCGCACGCCGGTGTTTCGGACGGCGGCCCAACTGACCCGCTTGGCGATTTCGCACGATCGACGCCGTCTCGCGGTCAGCGACGCGGTGGGCAACCTCACGCTGATCGACCTCGGTACGCGGGAGACGCTGCTGGCGCTCTCGGGCGGACGCGATACGGTCTGGAGCGTTGCGCTCAGCGCGGACAACGCGGTATTGGCGGCGGCGTCTGGTGACGAGATCGTGTCGCTCTACGCAACCGAAACCGGTGAGCGCATCGCGCGCCTGACCGGTCATGCTGGTGGCGCGACCAATGTCGGGTTTCTCGCTGACGGCGTGACGCTGGTCGCAACGGACCGCAAGGGCCACTTGCACTGGTGGGACCTCGAAACCGCGCGCCGCCTGGCGTCGCCGATCAAGGCGCACCGTCGGGCGATCTGGCGGCTGCAGGTGCACGCCGACGGCACGCGCGTGGCAACCGCCGGTGACGACGGCACAGTGCAGCTCTGGGACGTGATGGACCCCCACCGGGCCTGCGTCATCGGACTGCCAGGCTTCGATGCCACTCGGCGTCTCCAATACCTCGGCGACGCGCGCGAGCTCAGTGTCTGTGGTCGCTGAATGGGCACACCCGAGCGCGCGGCACCGTGTTCAGCTCGGTTCCATGACGCCGCAGTGAAAGCGAAGGGTGTGGTCGGCGTTTTGGTCTGGCGGCGCGCCGAGCGCAAGACTGCCGTGGCCCGACATCGGCCATTGCTCGCGCCGAAGGTACATCGTATTGCCCTCGTGGGTGAGCAAGTGGGTGCCGTTGGTGCTCTTGTCACTGAGCACGAAATGGTCTCGCACGCGTTCGATCGTCACATGGCGGCGTGACACTGACTCGGCCGTGACCACGAGGTCGTTGGTCAGTGCCCGCCCGATAGAAAAGGCGCCGATCAGGCCACTGAGATCGTGGTCACGCCCCCGGTAGTGCAGCATCAAGCGGTGGCCGTCTACGGGCTGCGGGACGTCCGTCCGGGCGGTGACGATGGTCGTCAGTTCCTCGGTTTGCCAGGGCAGGTCGAACACCTTGAGCAACTCCGTCTTGCCTTTCACGCGCGTCTCATCGAACTGCCGCACGCTGGTCAGCCAGGTTGGCGACGCACGTTGCAGCAGCGCTTCGGTGAGGATGGTCTGCTCAGCCTGGGCGATGCCGTTGACGCGGGAGGCAAGGTTGACGGTGTCGCCAAAGAGTCGGTTTTCCGTGGTGTCGGTGATGACCTCGCCGTAGTGCATGCCGATTCGCAGTTGCAGCCTTGCGCCATGTGCATGGCTGTATTGTTGCGCGTCGTGGTGCAACGCCACCGAGCACGCGAGCGCGCGATCAGCGTCTGCGAAACACACCATGAGCTCATCGCCGACGATCTGGTGCACGTTGCCATCGAAAGCGGCGATGCGCTCGCCGAGTAGCCGTTGCACCGCTTGTACGTGTTCGCGCGCGGTGGCATCGCCGACCGTGTCGTATAAATGCACGCTGTCGGCGAGGTCGGCAAAAAACACCACACAAGGGGTTGTCGCCATGGATTCCGTTCGCTCTGAGAAGGGGCAACAACCCGAGTGTACACTGCAGGCCGGTCCTCAGCGCGTGGCGGTGCTCGCACGGGAAGCGTGAAGTACAAGATGGCATGTGCACCTGAACTTCCGGCCTGGGATGGCAGTTCCACAGCGGCGCTCGAGGCGTTCTACAGCCGGTGGTCTGCGACTGGCAGCATCGCCGACAGCCTGATCGCCTTGCTCGCCGAGCCCGATCAGCAGAACAGCGCCACCTGGTTGCTCAAGCGCTGCTGTGACGAAGGCGTCGCGCTCACCGCGGGCCAATGCACGCAGTTGATCGACTGCCTGCCGTCGCTCGTCGACTGGCCGGCGCGCTTGCACCTGCTCCAGTGTCTGCCCTACATCGACGTGCCAGACGCCCACGCTGCGACGGTCACAGCCTATGTCCTCGCGCAGCTCGAACACGATCGGACCTTCGTGCGCGCGTGGGCCTACGGCGCGTTGCACCGGTTGGGGCAAGCACACCCAGCCTATACGGACACGGCGCGCGAGCGCATCGCCTGGGCGCTCGAACACGAGGCGCCGTCGGTCACTGCGCGCTTGCGGCGACTCGGGGTGCAGCGCTGCTGACGCTCAGCGCGGCCCCCGTGCTACCGTCGGGCCGAGTTGATCGACGGGGAGTGACCCGTGGCTGGAGCAACACCCGGTGTGGACGACATCGAACCCTACGCCGCCGATTGGCGTGCCGGCTGTCTGGCCGTGTTCGACGGCAACCTCGGACGCTACTTCGCGGACGACGAGCGGGCGACGTTCATCGAATACCTCGACGTGCACTCGAGCACATTGCCGTACTTTGTGCTGGTGTCGGGCGACACGGTGCTGGCCTGCGGTGGCTACGGCAAGGAGGGGGATCGGGTGTCGCTCAACTGGGGCATGGTGGCGCGTGACCACCACCGGCGCGGCCTCGGCCAATGCATCACGCGCTTCCGCCTGGAGCGGATCGCGGTCGAGCACCCCGACACCCCCGTGCGGATCGAGACCTCGCAGCACACGATGGGCTTCTACGCGCGGTTGGGCTTCGCAGTCGAGAACCACACCCCGGACGGCTTCGGAGTCGGCATCGATCGAGTGGTGATGGTGTGGTTGCCGGCGGCCCCGGAGCCAGGCGCGTGAGCGTGTACACACAAGACGAACTCGTCCGTTTTGCAAGCGCGGTCTACGGCGCGCTCGGCGTGGCGACTGAAGCGGCGCTGACGCTTGCCGATTCACTGGCGCAAGCGGACGCGTGGGGCCACCCCTCGCACGGTGTGTTGCGCACCTTCTGGTACGCCAAGCGGATCGTGTCCGGGGCGACGCGCTTGGACAGCGCACCCGAGGTCGTTGTCGACGCGCGCGCGCTGGCGGTGGTCGACGGGCACAACGGCATCGGCCAGGTGGTGGCGCAGACGGCGATGCAAGAGGCCGTCGACCGGGCGAAGCAGTTCGGCGTCGGCGCAGTCGCTGTGCGGCAGTCAGGGCACTTTGGTACCGCGATGTATTTCACCCGGCAGGCGGCGCAACAGGGTTGCGTCGCGCTGGTCTCGACCAACGCGAGCCCCGCCATGGCCCCCTGGGGCGGCTTGGAAAAACGCGTGGGCACCAACCCCTGGTCGGTCGCGGCGCCGGCTGGGCGCTATCCGCCGATGCTGCTCGACATCGCCAACACCGCGGTCGCGCGCGGCAAGCTCTACGTCGCGCAGCAGCGCGGCGAGCCGATTCCCCTCGGCTGGGCGATGGACGCCGAGGGCCAGCCCACCACCGACCCGGCCGCGGGCATCGCGGGCACCATCCTGCCCATGGCGGGGCACAAGGGCTACGCGATTGCGACCCTGATGGACGTACTCTCAGGGGTCTTGAGTGGCAGCCGCTTTGGCGAAGACGTGGTCGGTCCTTACGAGCCGGACGGCGACAGCGGCGTCGGCCACCTGATGATCGCGCTCGACATCGCGGCGTGCCGGCCGCTGGCCGACTTCAACGCGGACATGGAGCGGTACATCGATCGCCTCAAAGCGACGCCCACCGCGCCCGGGGTCGAGGCCGTGCACTACCCGGGTGAATTGGAAGCCGGCGCCGAGGCCCGCCACCGGGTCGAGGGCATCGCACTGCCCGATGCCACCGTGCTGGCGCTCAACCGGGAAGCCGCTTTGCTCGGCGTGCCGCCACTCGCCCCGCGCGGCTGAGTGGCGTTGGCGTCCACCCGGGCGCCGGGCTACCCTGAGCGCCCGCTCCACACCCCGCAGGTCCCATGCGCGCACACATCGTCCTTGCCCACCCCGAACCCCGGTCGTTCAATGCGCAATTAGCGGCGCTCAGTGCGGCTACGCTGGAACAAGCCGGGTGGCAGACTTCCATGTCGGACTTGTATTCGATGGGCTTCGACCCGGTCGAAGGGGCACGGCACTTTCACGGACGGTCTGATCTCGATTTCTTTCACACCCAGAGTGAGCAACGCCACAGCGCGGACCAGGGTGCGCTGCCGGTGGACGTCGGCGCAGAGATCGAGCACATCGAGGCCAGTGAGCTGGTCGTGGTGCACTTTCCGCTCTGGTGGTTCGGGGCGCCGGCGATGTTCAAGGGCTGGATGGACCGCGTGTTCGTTTACGGCAAGCTTTACCGGAGCGCCCAGCGGTACGACCGCGGCACCTGCGCGGGCAAACGGGTGCTGTTCTGCGTGACGACCGGTGCGAGCGCGCACGCTTGCGCCCACAACGGGCGTGAGGGGGACACGGCGCTGTTGTTGTGGCCGCTGCTGTTCCCGTTTCGCTATCTCGGCTTCGAGGTGCTCTCGCCGGTCGTCCTGCACGGTGTGGGTGGGGTCGCGTTCATCGAGGGGGCCGAGGAGGGCCTCGCAACGCTCGAACTCCACCGATCGCACTGGGTCGAGGCGCTCGAACACCTGCCGTCTCGCGCGACGGTGCCCTACAACCCGGACGCGGACTTCGACGAGACCACGCGACTGCTGCCGTCGGCGCCGACGCTTTCGCCTTTCATCCGTCAGGCCGTCGATGCCGTGCCGTAGCCGCGTTGCGGTGCTGTGGCGGGCGGAGTAGGGTGCTGCGTACGGCAGGTTTCGCGTCAGGAGGCACGCTTGTGAAACGGATCATCACGCAGATCGCCCTGGTGGCAGCCTTGGCGGTGGCGCCTCTGCACGCGGCGGACGGCGACAAGACCGCCCTGATCGAGCGCATGTTCGCGGTCATGGGGCTCGACAAGCAGATGAACGGCGGCTTCGAGGCCATGCTGCCGGTGGTCGAGAACATGGCCGCACAACTTCAGCTCAACTCGGCGGAAAAGGAAGAGCTGAAGAACATCTACCGTGCATGGTTCCGCGAGGACTTCGACCGTGACGCGATTGCCGACAGAATGGTGGGCCTCTACGCGGACGTGTTTTCCGAGCAGGAACTGCGCGACGTGATCACCTTTTACGAATCGCCCACCGGGCAGAAATTCCTCGACGCGTCGTCGGGCCTGATGCAGGAGGCAGCGCAGATCGGCATGCAGGAGGGCATGGCCAAGCAGGATCGCCTGCTCGAGCGGCTGCAGCCCTTTCTCGACAAGCACCGCAACTGAGCGCACACCGGCGAACCGCAGGTGTGCCGCCCGATTGGCTTACTCTCAGGCGACCGCCCAGCCGACTGGCCACGCGGTCGGAGGTGGCCTTCTCAAGTCGTCCGCACGGGGCGCATCCGGGTGGCACGTGTCGGGCCGAGACCCTGACATCGGCCGCGATGCGGGCGCGGTGTGATACCGCGCACACCACACTTCGCCTGAAATAACAGTGTACTTATCGTGCGTTTTCCGTCATAAAGTGCAGGTTGCCCCGACCTGGTGCGCGCGGAGACGCGCGTGGTGCGCGAGAGCCCTTGCGGGCCTGCGGTCGCACGGTGTTCCGTTGGAAGAGGCCGGCCACACCGGTCCTGCTTCGCGCGGCCGTGGCAACGTTTACTCGCCAACCCAATTGGAGGCTTTATGGCCGATTCAGTCAACCGTAGAAAATTCCTGAAGGGCACCGCCGCGACGGCAGCCGCCGCCACCGCGGCGACCATCAGCGCGCCCGCCATCGCCGAAGGCAAGAGCGTCACCCTGAAAATGCAGGCCGCGTGGGGCGGCGGCATCTTCCTCGAGAACGCGCAGTCCTACGTCAACCGCGTCAACGAAATGTCAGGTGGCGCTTTGGTCATCGACCTGCTGCCGGTGAACTCGGTCGTCAAGACCAGCCAGATGCAGGACGCGGTGCACCGCGGGGTGCTCGATGCCGCGCACTACGTGCCGGCCTACTGGTACTCGAAGTCCAAGGCCGCATCGCTGTTCGGCACCGGACCCTGCTTCGGCTGGTCCAGCCAGGAAGTCCTCGGCTGGGTCCACTACGGCGGCGGCCAGGAGCTGTTCGACGAGCTCATGGGCTCGCTCGGGTTGAACGTGGTGTCGTTCTTCAACTCGCCCATGCCGGCCCAGCCGATGGGGTGGTTCAAGGAGGAAATCACCGACGCCTCACAGATGAGCGGCCTGAAATACCGCACCGTCGGCCTCGCGGCGGACGTCCTGCTCGAGATGGGCATGTCGGTCGTGCAGCTGCCCGGTGGCGAAATCCAGCCGGCGATGAAGTCCGGCCTGATCGACGCGGCCGAGTTCAACAACCCGACCTCCGACCGCGACTTCGGCATGCAGGACGTGTCCAAGCACTACCACCTCGCGTCCTTCCACCAGAGCCAGGAGTTCTTCGAGGTCACCTTCAACAGGAAGAAGTACGACAAACTGCCCGACGAGCTCAAGGCCATCCTGAAGTACGCGAGTGAAGCCGAAAACTCGAACTTCTACTGGCACAACACCAAGCGCTACGCCGACGACCTGACCACCCTGCGCGACGAGCAGGGCGTCAACGTCTACCGCACGCCGGACAGTGTCATGGCTGAACAGCTCAAGGCCTGGGACATCGTGGTTGACCGCATTTCCGGGGAAGACGAATTCTTTGCCAAGGTGGTCGAGAGCCAGAAGGCCTACGCGAAGAACGTCATGAACTACCTCAACCTCAACCAGCCGGATTACAAGCTGGCCTACAGCCACTACTTCGGCTGATACGGCGACGTTGTGATCGATTGGGGACCGCCCGCGTGGCGGTCCCCCCGTTTTGAAACCGGATGAAAGGGCGGGCAGGTGGTTAAATTCATTCACGCCATCGAGGGGCTCAGCCAGTGGGTTGGGCGGGCCTTCGGGTGGTGCATCTTGATTCTGACCTTGAGCGTCAGTTACGAGGTTTTCGTGCGCTATGTGCTCAACGCCCCCACCGTGTGGGCGTTCGACATGATGGTGCAGATGTACGGCGCGCTCTTTTTGATGGCAGGCCCGTACGCACTCGCCCAGGATGCACACGTGCGCGGTGATGTGCTCTATCGGCTGTTCTCGGTGAAGTGGCAGGCGCGCATCGACTTCGTGCTCTACATCCTCTTTTTCTTCCCCGGCATGATGGCGCTGTTCTGGTACGGCTGGGAGATCGCTTCCGACAGCTGGCGTTACAAGGAAGTGAGCTGGAACAGCCCGGCGCGCATCCAGATCTACTTCTTCAAGACACTGATCCCGGTCGCCGGCCTTCTGCTGATGTTCCAGGGCTTTGCCGAGATGCTGCGGTGCTGGATGGCGATGCGGTCCGGCGTGTGGCTGGAGCGGCTTGCTGACGTCCGCGAGACCGAAGACCGGTTGATGGACCTTGACGACGACGACGCCGAGCCCGAGCTCAGCGGCGCGAAAGACTGACGGCTGGAAGCGCAGAGATGACTGATCCCCAAGTTGCCATATTGATGCTGAGCCTGTTCATCGTGCTCGTGCTGCTCGGCTTTCCCATCGCCTTCACCCTGCTGGCGATGGGTGTTGGTTTTGGCTATTACGCCTACTACTCCGGTGATGCCGAGAGCATTGCCGACCTCTTCGACAACAACATTTTCTATCTGCTGAATCAGAACACCTATTCGGTGATGGAAAACGACACGCTTGTGGCGATACCCCTGTTTCTGTTCATGGGGTACGTGGTCGAACGTGCAAACATCGTCGACCGCCTGTTCTACTCGCTGTACATGGCCGCGCGCAACCTGCCGGGTTCGCTCGCCATCGCGGCGCTGCTGACCTGCGCGGTGTTTTCAACCGCGTCGGGTATTGTCGGCGCGGTGGTGACGCTGATGGGCCTGCTCGCCTACCCCGCGATGGCCAACGCCGGCTACCAGAAATCTTTTGCCTCCGGTGTCATCTGCGCGGGTGGCACGCTTGGCATTCTGATCCCCCCGTCGATCATGCTGATCGTCTACGCGGCGATCGCCGAACTGTCGCCGTTGCGGCTGTACGCCGCGGCGGTGTTTCCGGGCCTGCTGCTCGCCGGCATGTACATCGTGTTCGTGATGATCCGGGTCTGGCTCAACCCGGCCATTGCACCACGGCCGCGCGACGAGGACGTGCCGCCGGCGGCCAAGATCTACCTCGATCTGCTGGTGAGCTTCGTGCCGTTGACGGTGCTGATCATGCTGGTGCTCGGCTCGATCCTCGGCGGGCTCGCAACACCTGCCGAAGCCGCGGCGATGGGGGCGCTGGGTGGCCTGGTGCTGGCCGCGCTCTACCGCTCGCTGACCTGGACCAAGATCAAGGAGAGCGTGTTTCTCACCGCCAAGGCCACGGCGATGGTCTGCTGGCTGTTCGTCGGCTCCTGGACCTTTGCCAGTGTCTTCTCCTTCCTCGGTGGCCACGACATCATCGAGCACTGGTTCGTCTCGATGAACCTGCAGCCCTGGCAGTTCCTCGTGATGGCGCAACTGATCATCTTCCTGCTCGGGTGGCCGCTCGAATGGTCGGAGATCCTGATCATCTTCGTGCCGATCTTCCTGCCCATGCTCGACACCTTCGGCGTGAACCCCTACTTCTTTGCCATGTTGGTTGCCTTGAACCTGCAGACCTCCTTCCTCACGCCACCGATGGCCATGAGCGCCTACTACCTCAAGGGGGTGTTGAAAGGGAAGATCGAACTGATGGAAATCTTCAGGGGCCTGATGCCGTACCTCGGCATCGTCATCCTGTGCATGGTGTTGATGTACCAGTTTCCGGGTATCGCGCTCTGGCTGCCGGATTACCTCTTCGGGGTGTACATCCCCTGATGCGCGGCGAGCTGCACACGCTGGGCGCACTCGAGGCGCGCGACGCGATCCTCGAGGGCCGGCTGTCGTCAGAGCGTCTGGTCACGGCCTGCCTGGCGCAGATCGGCGACGACCCGCTGAACGCCTGGGCCTGCCTCGACGCGGAGGAGGCGCTGTCGCAGGCGCAGGAGGCCGACCGCGTGCGCAAGTCCGGCCGGGCCACGGGCGCCCTGCAGGGCGTGCCGGTGGCACTGAAGGACATCGTCGACACCCGCACCCTGCCGACCGAACGCGGTTCGGCGGTGTTTGCGGGGCGCACGCCGGACGACGACGCCGAGATCGTCAACCGCCTGCGCGAAGCCGGCGCGGTCGTGCTTGGCAAGACCAAAACCACTGAACTCGCCTTCGTTCACCCGTGCGATACCCTCAACCCGCACGACCCGACTCGCTCGCCCGGTGGCTCGTCGAGCGGCTCGGCAGCGGCGGTGGCGGCGTGTCAGGTGCCGCTAGCCGTCGGTTCACAAACCGGTGGCTCGGTCATCCGACCCGCGTCGTACTGCGGGCTCTACGGCTTCAAGCCGACGCGCGGCATGCTCTCGCGCACGGGCGTGCTCAAGACCTCCGAGACCCTCGACCACCTTGGCACCTTCGCGCGCTCGCTCGACGACCTCGCGCTGTTGACTCAAGCAATTGGCAGCTTCGATCCCCGCGACGCGAGCAGCCTGCCGCGGGCACGGCCGGATCTCCTGGCCGGGGCCCGCGCCGAGGTGCCGGTCGATCCCGACATCGCCTATTTCGAGTTTCCCTTTCACGACCAGCTTGCACCGGACGCACGCGAGGGGCTCGAGGCCGTGATCGACGCGCTCGGCGCGCGGGTGACACGGCTGCCCGTTGCCGACAGCCTCAGTGGCCTGATCGAGGTGCACCTCACGATCCACGAGTACGAATTCTGTCAGCACCTGCGCGAGGTCATCGACACGCACGCCGACCTGCTGAGCGACAGCCTGACGCCGGTGATCGCGCGCGGGCGGGCGATCTCGCAGACCGAGTACGAAGACGCACAAGCCGTGCGGGCGTCGGCCGAGGCCTTTTTCGCCAAGCATTTCACCGACTTCGACGCGGTGCTGGCGCCGTCCGCAACCGGCGAGGCGCCGTTGCTGTCGTCCGGCGGCACCGGCGACCCGGTGTTCTGCCGCATCTGGAGTCTCACCGGACTGCCTGCGCTGACCCTGCCGTTGCTTGTCGGCGAGAACGGCTTGCCGGTCGGCGTTCAACTGATTGGCGGCGCGGAGGAAGACGACCGTCTGCTGCGCACCGCCGCGTGGGTTCAGCGCACCCTTCAAGGCGCCCACACCTGAGGACCGTATCATGTCTCGTTCCGTTCACATCCTCGTGGCTCTGATCGGCACGGCCCTGATGATGACCTTCGTCATTGGCCTGTCCCATTCGATCTCAACCGGTTTCGCCGGCTTCCGGGGCGGCTTGCCGTTCATGATCATTGCCGTCTTTGTCATCGCCCTTGCGCTCTACGACTTCTGGGACGAAACCGTGCGCAAGAAGCCCCAATGAGCCGCCCACGGCTCTGGTTTCCGCGGCGCCTGTCCGACGCGACGCTTGAACGCGCGCAGCGTGACTACGACTGCGTGATCAACTGGGAAGACGGCCTGAGCAGTGCCGACGACATCGTGCGCATGAGTGCCGAGGTCGACGCCGTGGTGCCGTGTCACTCCGAACACTTTTCGGCCGAGGTGGTCGCGCGCCTCGATGACCGACTGAAGCTTGTCGCCAACCACTCCGTTGGTGTCGACCACTGCGACCTCGGGGCACTGGCTGCGCGCGGCATCACCGTCACCAACACCCCCGATGTGCTGAGTGACGCGACCGCCGAGATCGCCATGCTGCTGATGCTCGGCGCTGCGCGGCGCGCCGTCGAAGGCGACCGCCTGGTGCGCTCCGGTGCCTGGGACACCTGGTCGCCGAGTTTCATGGTCGGCAAGCAGGTCACTGGCGCGCGGCTCGGTATTGTCGGCATGGGGCGCGTCGGGCAGGCCTTTGCCGAGAAGGCGCGTGGCTTCGGCATGGACGTCCACTACCACAACCGCTCGCGTGTGCCGGCTGAGCGCGAGCACGGCGCGCGCTTTCACGAGACGCTCGACAGCCTGCTGGCGGTCTCGGATTTCCTCTCACTGCACTGTCCGGCAACCCCGGATACGGCCGGTATCCTGAACGCGGCGCGCCTGGCGTGCCTGCCGCGAGGGGCCGTGGTGGTCAACACCGCGCGCGGTGCGCTGGTCGACGAAGCCGCGCTGATCGACGCGCTCGACAGTGGTCACCTCGCGGGCGCGGGCCTCGATTGCTTCGCGACCGAACCGGGCGGCAATCCCGCCTTTGCCCGCTTCGACAACGTCTTCATGCTGCCGCACATCGGCAGTGCCACGGTGCAGACGCGCGACGCGATGGGGTTTCGGGCGCTCGACAACGTCGACGCCTTCTTCGGCGGCGCTGTGCCACGCGACACCCTGTGAGCACGCCGCACGCTGTGTGACGGCGCGCGGGTGTCTCAGCCGTCGGCGCTGCACCGGGCGCCATGGATCGACTGGTTCAGCGCGCGTGCGTTCGCTGTTTTTCGGGGTCGTGTACCGGGCTTGCAACCACTGTGGCTGTGGTCTGCAACCCGTCGCCAGACACCTGTAACACCGCGCCGTCGGCAATGTCCGGCCGCACATGGGCGAGTGCGAGCGAGGCGTTCAGTCGGTGTGAGAAGCAGGGGCTGTTCACGACCCCGACATCGACGTCCGCTGCAACCAGGGTTTCGCCGCCGGTCAACGCCGCGGAGTGGTCCACCCGCAGTGTGACGTTGCGCACGCGTTCCCGGCCTTGGGCTGCGACCACCGCGGCCTTGCCGCGGAAGTCGGACTTGCCGGTGTTGACCGTGAACCCGAGGCCAGCCTCCCACGGCGTGTGCTCGTCGGTCATATCGTAGCCGTAGAACAGCAGGCCGGCTTCGATCCGGAGTGCGTCGAGCGCCGTGAATGAACACGGCATCACGCCCGCGTCGACCAGCGCATCCCAGATCGGCCCGATGTGTGACGCGCTGGCAAAGACTTCGTAGCCGCGCTCGCCGGAGTAGCCGGTGCGCGAGAGGCGGCACGGGTGGCCGAAGAGGGCGGCGGGTGCGTGGTCGAAGTAGGCGAGGGCGGCGAGGTCGATGTCGCAGTGCGGGTTCAGTGTCTCGAGTGACGCCGGCCCCTGCACCGACACGTTGTGCAGGTCGTCGTCGAGCTGAACCGACACGTTTCTGCCCTGCGCTGACGCCTGCAACAACGCAGCGGTGTCGCCAGACCCGTGCACGACCCACCAGGTGTCGTCTCCGCAGTTTGAGACGATGGCGTCGTCGGCGAGCGTGCCTGTCTCGGTCAGCACGCTGACGTACGCGGCGCGGCCCGGCGTGAGACGGGCCATGTCGCGGGTGGTCAGGTGATCGAGCACCGCTTGAGCGTCCGGCCCGCGAACGACCTGTTTCTTCAAAGGCGACATGTCGAACATGCCGGCACGCTCACGCACGGCGTCGTGCTCGTCGCGCGGATCGGTGTGGTACGACCACGCGGTGCCCATGCCATTCCAGTCTTCGAGATCGGAGCCGAGCGCGCGGTGTCGGGACGCGAGGGCGGAGGTGCGGTTCAGTGTGTCGGACATGACGAGGGTCTCCTAGTGCCAGGCATCGGGAAGCGCGGCTTTGCGCGCGTGAATGAAGTCGTCGAGTGCCGTCGCAAGCGACGGGGCGATGTCGGGTTGGGTGTAGCGCGCGAGCATCTCTTGCCACGCGGCGGTGGCGCGCTGGTCGGCGGTGGGGTTGCCTTGCTCACGCCAGGTTTCGAAGGCACCCGGTTCCGGGATGACGGGTTCGAAGTTCGCGGTGGCGCAGTGGCGCAGGGTGTGCGCGGTGGACAGGAAGGTGTTGCCAGGCCCGGCTTCGCGGTACGCCTCGCGTGCGAAGCTGTCGCCGTCGACCTGTACGCCCTGCAGTAGCGTCATCATTGCGCCGCAGTGGTCGAGGTCCAGCACGAACTTCTCGTAGGACAAGGTGAGGCCGCCTTCGAGCCAGCCGGCGGCGTGCCAGACCTGGTGGCTGCCGGAGAGCAACGTCGCCCACAGCGCGTCTGCGCTGTCCTGCATGGCCTGTCCGTCCGGTGCGTTTGCCGCGGTCACTTGCCCACCACCGGCGCGCACCGGCACGCCGAGCCGGTAGCCGAGCTGTGCCAGGATGAGTGTGGCGAGGTTGGCTTCCGGTGACCCGAAGGTGAGCGCGCCGGACCGCAGGTTCATCGCCGCGTGAAAGCTGCCTAGCACCGCTGGACATCCCGGGCGTACCAGTTGTGCGAGCGCGATGCCGACCGAGGCCTCGGCGAGGGTCTGCGCGGCGACCGCCGCCGGCGACAGCGGTCCCATCGCGCCGGCGAACACCGCGGGCGAGACGCAAACGCACTGGTTGGCCTCAGCGTAGACCCGCAGGGCCGCCGACATGGTGTGGTCGAACACCAGCGGGGAGTTCACGTTGATGTTGGCCTGCATCACCGCGTGGGTGTCGAGGGTTGTGTCGCCGAACACCAGGCGCGCCATTTCGATGCTGTCTGTCGCTTGCTCGGGCGATGTCACCGCGCCCATGAAGGGCTTGGTCGACAACAGGAGGTGCGCCCGCACCATGTCGAGGTGGCGTTTGTTGACTGGCACATCCATCGGCTCGACCACCGTGCCGCCCGTGTGGTGCAAGGTCGGCGCGAGGTGGCTCAGCTTCACGAACGATTCGAAGTCCGCCAGCGTTGCGTAGCGGCGACCGTGGACCCGGTCGGTTACAAACGGCGAGCCGTAGCCCGGCATCAGCACCACGTGGTCGCCACCGAGCGTCACGCTGTGCGCCGGATCGCGTGCATGCAGCGTGAATTGGCTGGGGGCGGTGGCGCACAGCGCCCGCACCTGGCCGGGCGCAAAACGCACGCGCTCGCCGTCGACGCGCGCCCCCGCGTTGGCAAACAACTCGAGTGCCACGGCGTCGCCGCGAAACTCGACGCCGATGGTGTCGAGGATCCAATCGCCCTGGGCTTCGATGGCCGCGAGGGCGTCGTCGTCGAGCAACGCGTAGCGTGGTATACGTCGGCGGGACAGGCGCTTCGGTGTGACAGCTTGCGCGGTGTGACGCCGCCGACGCCGCACGGCGAGCGTTGAACGACGCGGACGTTGGGCGTTGGAGGGCATCGCTTGCTGACCACCAAACAGGCTCTGAACCCGATGTTGGGCGATCATCGACACTCTGAAAATCGAAAAATGCTATCCAGAGCGTTCAAGAAAATTATACGCTGAGGCTATGACGATCCACTTTCGCCACCACGATTCGTTACGCGTCTTCGTCGACGTGGCGCGCTACCCGAGCTTCTCGGAAGCGGCCGAGGCGCTGCACATGACCAAAGGGGCCATCAGCTACCAGATCAAGCTGCTTGAAGCGCAATTGGGCATGGCGCTGTTTGTCCGCGGCGCGCGCGGGTCCACACTGACCCGCGCGGGGAAGAACCTGCTCGCGCTGAGCGAGAGCCGCTATCGCGACCTCGAGTCCGACCTGCTCGCGCTGCGCGGATTGTCCTCGGAGACGCTCACCATCGGCGTGTCGACCTACTTCGCCGCCCGGTGGTTGTCACCGCGGCTCACAGCCTTCATGCAGTTGCACCCCGGTATCGTCTTGCGGCTGCAACCCATGGTGAGGTTGTTCGACCTGGAGCAGCAAGGGGTCGATGTTGCAATAAGATGGGGGCACGGCCGTTGGGATGACGCCGACATCCTGCCCTTTATGCCGCTGCCGACCTACCCCATGGGAAACCGCGCCGCCTTCGAGGCGGTGCAACAGGGTGGCGCGCGGCGCGCCCTGCAACGATTGACCCTGTTGCGCGACCACGACGACAGCAACGCCTGGACGGACTGGTGGTCGCACGCGGGGTGGCCCGCACGGCGGCGACGCGACACCTTGATCATCCTCGACCCGAATGTGCGCGTGCAGGCGGTCATCGACGGCCAGGGTGTCGCGTTGATGGATGCCCTGGTTCAGTCCGAAATCGACGCCGGTGCCCTGTGGGTGCTGTCTGACACCGGTCTCACGGACTACGGCTATTGGTTGGCGAGGCCGAGGCGCACGCGCCACAACGTCGCCGCCGACCACTTCATCGCCTGGATGCAAGCACAGACCACAGTCAATGCCGCAGTCTGATCGGACCCACAGTCAGGGAGCGACCGTGCTTCGCCACGCTTGCAGTTTAGGTGGCGTAGAGCCGGACCCGCCTAGAGACCCAGCGCCGCCAGAGCCTGGGCCTGTCGCGCCGCCAGGCGGTCGACTTCGGCGATCGCCTGGGTGGAGAGGGTCACACCAGGCTTGCGCACGGTAGGGTGGGCGATGATGCCCTGCTTCGCCAGGGAATACTTTCGGATTGCGAGGCCCATGCCGGGCTGGGCCTCGTAGCGCACCATGGGCAGGTAGGCGTTGAAGATGTCGTGCGCGCGGTCGCTGTCGCCGGCGCGGTGCGCGTCGACCACGCGCGCCATCATCTCCGGGTAGCCGAAGCCGGTCATCGCGCCGTCGGCGCCGCGCGCGAGTTCTTCGGGCAGGTAGAGCCCGCCGTTGCCGCACAGGATCGAAATCCGCCGGGCACCGGCGTCCGAAGCGGTGCGCAGCTGGCTGATCTTCTCGAGGCCGGGCCAGTCCTCGTGTTTGAGCATCACGCAGTTCGGGCAGGTCTCAACGATGCGCAGGATGACTGGCGTCGCGATCTGCACGCCGGTCGCGAGCGGGAAGTCCTGGAGCACGAAGGGCGCACCGTTGATCAGCTCGGCGATGTCCTGGTAGTAGCGCACGATCTGGTCGTCGGTGCGCAACTTGGACGGGGGCGCCACCATGACCGCGGCCGCGCCGGCGGCCATGGCGGTGTCGCTGAGCGCGGCGATCGCCGCGTACCCGGGTGCCGAGACACCGACGACCACCGGTACGCTGGCGCGTGCCACGACACGCCGCACCACCTGCTCGCTTTCCTCGGCGGTCAGTTTTTCCGCCTCGCCCATCATGCCAAGCACGGTGAGGCCGGTGGCGCCCTTGTCGATGTAGGCGTCGACCATGCGGTCGAGGCTCTCGGTGTCGAGTGCGCCGTTCGCCTCGAACGGTGTGGCGGCGATGGTGAAAACGCCTGACGCGGATTCAGTCAGCATGGGGCGGTGCCTGTGTGCGGTGGCTGAGGTTGAGGGCGATCTGGCCCAGTGCCAGGCTGGTTGCCACCTGGCAGGGCTCGACCACCGGCAAGCCGGTTTCACGCTCGAGCGTGTCGCGGTAGTGGGCCATGCCTGCACAACCGAGGATCAGCACGTCGGCGCCGTGCTCGCGTTTGAGGCGCAGGCCGGTGTCGATCATCGCGGCCTCGCAGGTGGCGCGGTCGGCGAGCTGCACCACGCCGAGCCCGAGTGCGAGGTCGCCGGCCAAGCGGTCGGTGACACCCATTGCGCCGAAAGCGCGCAGGTGTCGGGGGATCGAATTGGCCGCGATGGACACCACGCCGAAACGCTGGCCAAGCGTCAAGGCGGTCACAACGGCGGCCTCCTGAATGCCGACCACGGGCAGGGATGTGGCGTCGCGCAGGGCGTGTACGCCCGGGTCGCCGAAGCAGGCGATCACGTAGCCGGCGGCGTCGTGTTGGGCGCGCGCGAGCGCGAGCATCGGCGCGATCGTCAGGTCGGCCTGCTGTTGGCTCTCGATGCCGGGCGGGCCTGCGGCGAGTGTCAGGCAGCGAATCGGCACACCGAAGCGGCGCAACGGCGCGACCGCGGCGTCGATGCCGTCGGTCACGTGTTGCGACGAGTTGGGGTTGATGATGACCAGCGGCCGGTCGGCTGTGGCGGCTGGCGTCACGGCGCAACCTCTGCAGCGGTGCGGGGCGGCGGATCCGGCCGGTCGATCCACCGTCCGGCGCCGGGCGTGCCGTGAAAACCGCTCGGGTCGACGACGGTCTCGCCGCGCACCCAGACGTGGGTTGGCCAGCCGGTGACGGTGCGGCCCGCCCAGGGGTTGTAGCCGACGTTGTCGTGCAGGTCGTTTTCGCCGTAGGTCACGGTCGCCGTCGGGTCCCAGAGCGCGATGTCGGCGTCCTTGCCCACGGCGAGACGGCCTTTGGTGTGCAAGCCGTAGCGGTGCGCAGGCACCGTGGACGTCACGGCGCAAAAGGCCTCGGCGCCCAGCTGGCCCTGGCTGACCATCGCGTCGAACAACAACGGCAGACGGGTTTCGAGCCCCGGCAGGCCGTTGGCGATCTCGGTGAAGGTGGGCGCGGTGCCGGCGGAGAGCTTGCCGGTCTCGTCATAGCGGTAGGGCGCGTGGTCCGAAGAGACCAACTCGATGGTGCCATCGGCTAGCGCGGCCCACAGCGCGGCCTGGTCGTCCGGTGTGCGCTGCGGCGGCGAGCACATGAATTTCGCGCCCTCGAGGCCCGGTTTGTCGAGGACCTCCTCGGTCATGAAAAGGTAGTGCGGACAGGTTTCAGCCCACACCGGCGCACCGCGCGCTTTCGCGGCCCGGACCGCGTCGGCGCTGCCCGCCGCCGAGAGGTGAAACAGCATCACCGGTTGATCGAGGTGTTCGGCGTAGTGGCACAGCCGCGCCACGGCTTCGATCTCGGCAACCGGCGGGCGGGACGCCGCGTGGTAGCGCGGTGCCGTTTTGCCTTCGGCGAGCAAGGCGGCTTTTTCGCGTGCGATCAGCGCGTCGTTCTCGGCGTGCACGCAGACCAGGGCACCGTGTCGACGCGCAGCGCCCAACACCCGCAGGATGTCGGCGTCGCTGAGCTGGATGTTGTAGGTTGTGAAGATCTTCAGCGACCGGTGCCCGGCGTGGATGATCTCGGCCAGGTCGTCCTCGAAGTGCGGCACCGTGGTGTCGGAGACAATCACGTGAAAGGCGTAGTCGATCATGGCGCCGCGCTGCGCGCGTGCGGCGTAGTCCGAGAGCGTGTCCGCCAGGCGCTCGCCTTTCGCCTGCGCCGCGAAGGAGATCACGCTCGTGGTGCCGCCACAGGCGGCCGA
Source organism: Pseudomonadota bacterium (assembly GCA_039196715.1). Classification (NCBI taxonomy): domain Bacteria; kingdom Pseudomonadati; phylum Pseudomonadota; species Pseudomonadota bacterium. The sequence goes on along the minus strand of JBCCUP010000017.1, from coordinate 6,993 downwards.
GCACGTCGCCGTTTCGAAGGTGTCGGCGTTCATCACGCCCATGCCCGAGCGTTGCTCGATGTGGGCATGAACGTCGACCCCGCCGGGCATGACCCAGTGACCGCCGGCCGCGATCTCGTGTCGGGCGGGCCCGAGCGCCGGGCCGATCGCCGAGATCCAGCTGCCCGTGATCGCGAGGTCACCGTCGACGATCCCGTGCGGGGTGACGATGCGCCCACCGCGGATGACCGTGTCCGCGAGCGTGTCAGTGTCTGTCTGCATGGCCGCATTGTGCCATCAACGCACACAGCGCTGGCAGTCGTCGCACGTTGACGCAGCGCTGTCCTGCCGCGGGGTCAGTGCGCGGTGTGACGCGCGCTGCGAACAACCTGCACGGTCAGCCCCACCAGCACGAGGAAGCTCAACACGAACGAGATCTGCCACCGTGCCGCGAGCGACTGTGTGCGGTTGAGGGTTTCGGTGGATTCACCGTGCAGGCGCGTGAGGTAGGACGAGAACGAATGGTCCGAGATCGACCGCACCGTGGCCTGCTTGCGGCGGCCGACATCGACGATCAGTCTGGCGTGGGTCAGCAGCGTGCGCACGGCATCGGGCTGCGGCGCGTCGGAGTTCTCCAGGGTTGCCATTGCCCGGGTCAGCTTGTGGCTGGCGTTGACCTCGCCGGCCGCCATGTGTTCAAGCAACAACCAGAGCACCGCATCGAGCTCGTCGTGCGAACCGGCCGACACCGGTCTGAGGTCGGGGTGCGCCAGCGTCTCCCTGACGGCGCGAACCGAGTTCCGGTAGATCGCGAGGTCGGACTTGAAGTCGTCCACCAAGGTCATCTTGCGTTCGACGTGGTCGCTGACCTGGTTCAGCGGGGCGGTGCCGTGCTTGGATTTTGTCAGTGCGACAAGCGACGTCGACAGCGCCGAGAGGCGATCGAAGTGGGTGGTGAGCCCTGCGTTGAGAATCAGGATCTCCCGGTCGATCGCGGTGTTCAGCGAGTCGAGCTGATTCAGGTAGCTGGCGTCGTTGACGTAGGTGCCGAGGCCGCCCTGGCGGCTGAAGTGAAACGACAACGCCGTGAGGCCGGACAGGGCCAACAGCAACACCAGGTTGCTCGAGACCCTCACAGCAGACCCGCCTTCGGCTTTGCCGACAGGGCGCCGAGAAAGGCCTTGAGCAGCTGCACGTCCTCGTCGTCGAGCTCGCGCCCGAGCTGGTACCGCGCCATGATCCGGATCGCGTCCTCGATGCGTTCGACCGAGCCGTCGTGGAAATAGGGTGCGGTCTCCATCACGTTGCGCAGCGAGGGCACCTTGAACACGTGTTTGTCCTGTGGTCGCTGCGTGACGTTGAAGCGGCCGAGGTCGGCGTCGGTGCCGCCACCGTGGTCGGCGTAGTAGTCGCCCACGACGCCGAATTTCTGAAACATGTTGCCACCGACGTTCTTGCCCTGGTGGCAGGACACGCAGCCGAGGTCGACAAAGCGTTGCGAGCCGCGCAGGGCCTCGCCGTCAAGTGCATCGAGGTCGCCGAGCAGCCACCGGTCGAACGGCGCAGGTGTGATCAGCGCGCTCTCGTAGGCCGCGATTGCGTCGGTGACGGCATCGCGGTCGACGGCCTCGTAGCCTGCGTCGCGGAACCGCGTCGACAGTGCGCCGTCGGCTTGCAGGCGCTCGATTACCACCGACCAGTCGCTCGCCATTTCGGCCGGGTTGGTGATGGGGCCGGTCGCTTGCGCCTTGAGGTCGCTGGCGCGGCCGTCCCAGAACTGACGAAAGTTGTGCACGCTGTTCAGTACGCTCGGTGCGTTGCGCCGGCCACGCACGTCGTTGACGCCGATCGACACCGGGCGTGCGTCGGCACCGCCGCGTGCGACTTGGTGGCAGCTTGCACACGAGATCGACCGATCGTGCGACAACCGCGTGTCGTGGAACAGCAGCTTGCCAAGTTGAATGCGCGGGTCGTCCGGGTCGACGCCGACGCTCGAGATCGGCACAAAACCCTGTTGATTGTCCGCGTTGACCGAGTGGTTCTCGGTGCTCAGCACCGCGAGCGGCTCGGGTGTGCGCAGTGTGGTGTCCTGGCAACCGACGAGGCCGACGGCGAGCAGCAGGGTGGCGCAGCGTAGGGCGTGTGGTGTGTGCACAACTGACATCCTGTTCGTGTGTGCGGTGGGTCCTGGCAGCGCAACGCGCTGCGCGCAGTCACGGTCGCTTTTTCATCTGACCGGGTGTGTCGGGTGCAGCCTGCGACGGCTGAGGGGGCGAGAACGGGCGGGTCTCGCTGCGCCGCTCGGTGTAATCGGCGGGCCTGTAGTCCGCCATCCAGCGCCGGAAGTCATCCTCCGGCAGCGGCTTGCTGAAGAAATACCCCTGGGCGATTTCGCACTTGTGGTGCTTCAACCGGCGCAGGCTGTACTCGTCTTCGATGCCTTCGGCCACCACCGTCAGTCCCATGCCGTGGGCCAGTTCGATGGTGGTGGAAATCAGCAACTCGTCGTCGGAGTCGGCCGAGATCTGCGAGACGAAGCTCTTGTCGATCTTGAGTTCGTCCAGCGGCAGGTCGCGCAACTGCGCCAGCGAAGAATGCCCGGTGCCGAAGTCGTCGATGGACACCAGGATGCCTGCGGCGCGGAAGGTGTTCAGCGTCTCGACAGCCAGGTCCAACTCCTCCATCACCGAGCTCTCGGTGATTTCGAGGATCAAGCGCGTCGTCGGCACGTCGTGCTGTTCGAGCACCTCGGTCACGTAGCCGAAGAGGTCGCGGTCGAGCAGGTCGCGGGCAGAGAGGTTGACCGCCACTTTCAACGTGAAGCCGTCGTCCTGCCATTGGCGCGCCGCGGCGATGGCCTTCTGGATCACGTAGCGGGTCAGCAGTTTGATGTTGTCCGAGCGCTCTGCGGCCGAGATGAAGTCATCCGGCGGCAGAAAGCCGAGCTCGGCGTGTTGCCAGCGCACCAGCGCCTCGGCGCCGTACAGCTCGCCCGACGCGATCGACACCTTGGGTTGGAAGAAGACCTTCAACTCCTCGTGTTCGACGGCGGTGGGCAGGTCCTGCACGATCTTCAGGTAACGCGTGAAATCGGCTTCGCGACCGGTGTCGTAGGTGTCCAGACGCAGCTTCTTGCCCTTGGCGTCAACCGACGCGATCATCGCGTAGCGGATCAGGTCTTCGGCCGAGGTGGTGTGCGAGGGGTAGTGCGCCACGCCCGCGTGCGACTTGAGTGTGATGCGGGTCGAGCCGAGTTGCGTGCCGAGGTCGAGCTGGTCGGTGATGTCGCGCGCGAGCGCCTGTGCCGTGGCGAGGTCGGTGTTGCAGCAGGCGACGGCAAAGCGGTTGGTGTCGATACACGCGACGAAGTACCCGTCGCCGGCAACCGACGCGATCGTCCGCGCCGTCTCCCGCGTGAGCTCGTCGGTGGAATGCAGGCCGAGTGACGAACCGATGCGGTCGAGGCTTTGCATCTTGATCACGATCAGCGAGACCTCGGTCACGGCCTGGCTGTCGATCTCACGCTCGAGCACCGCGATGGTGTGTTTCTGGTTGGGCAGTCCGGTCAGCGGGTCGTGCAACAGCTGGTGTGAGATCTGGGATTCGCGGCTGGCAACCGCTTTGCGCATCTCTTCGAAACCTTGCGCCAGCTCGCCAATCTCGTCCCGGGAGGCCACGCGGATCTCGGTCTCGTACTCCCCCTTGGCGAGTGAGCGCGTAGCACTGGCAAGCGATCTCAGTGGCCGGGAGACGCCGGCCGACAGCCAGGCACCGAGCGCGACCACGAGCACCAACAACCCCACACCGAAAGCCAGCACGTTGTCCTTGGCCTTGAGGAAGTGCTGCAACGGTTTGAGCTTTTGCGACGCGAGCACGATGAACACGCGCTCGTCGGCGCGCGTCAGCGGCAAGTGCGTTACCCAGAATTCGTCCGGACCGACCAGCTTGGGGTACACCGAGTTGGCGGCGAGTTGCTTGTTGAGCAAGTCGGGCGGCGGGACGTGGCTGTGCGCGGCGTCGAAGGTGCTCACCGCCGTGTTGATGCCGGTGGCACCGATCTGCAGGATGGCGACGTTCAGGTCGGTCAGCTTGCGGATCGGTTTGGCGATGTTGTCGCCCACCCGGAAACCGAGCATCAGGTAGCCGATGGTCGTGGGCGCGCGCATCTCGGCGGTGTAGACCTGATACACCGATTTGCCAAGCACGATGGAGAAGATGTCGGGCAGGGCGCCGTCGTTGTCGAGTACCGTGAGCGCGTAGCGCTGGACGTGCCGTTCGAGCGCCGAGGTGGCCCGGTCGGACTCGCCGTCGTCGTCGATGTAGACAAAGGTCGAGAGGTCCGCGCCGATCCGGTTGGCGTGGTTGTCCAGGGCCGAGCGGGTCGACTCTGGATCTGAAATTGCAATCACTTCCTTCAGCGCGAAGTCGGACGCAAGCAGTTTGACGTTTCGCGAAATTTGCTGGTTTCGCGTTTGCACCAATTGTTCAGCGACTGCCGACCCGACGCGAAGCGCCTGTTTGGCGCCGGCCTCGATTTCCTGCTTTGACGTCTGCAGCACCGCGAGCATGGTGCCGGCCTGCGCGATCAGGACCGGGGTGACGGTCAGGATCAGCAGCTTGTGCAGGAACTTAAGTCGCATAGCCAAGGGTCGATATCGCGCTTAGGGGACGAGTCCCGTGGGGTGCCGCGTGCAGCGTGAACAGCCTGCTCTGTGCCGCAAATAGCGGGCCAGCGTGCCAACGGACGACGTCGCCAGGGGAGACGACGGATGCAAGGGAGAAGACGTGTGATCAAGGACCTGATGCGCCACATCGGCCGTGCGGTGGGCATTGCGATGCTCGGTGTGGGCGGTCTGTCGGCTGCGACCATCGACGTCGTGGTGCACGACCGTAAGGGAAACCCCGTACCCGACGTGGTGGTTCTCGCCGAATCGAGCACCGGCGAGCCCCTGCCGTTCGGCCCGGGTGCGCAAACCGTGTTCGAGATCGATCAGCACCACATGATGTTCGACCCGTACATCTCCGTGGTGCCGGTGGGCGCGTCGGTGAATTTCTTCAACAGCGACCCAACGGCACACCACGTCTACTCCTTTTCGAAGACCAAGCGCTTCACCCTGCCGCTCTACAAGGGCAAGGCACCCGACCCGGTCGTGTTCGACAAGACCGGTCTCGTGACCCTTGGCTGCAACATCCACGACCACATGGTCGGCTACGTGGTGGTGGCGGAATCGCACGTGCACGCGCGCACCGACGCAGCGGGCAAGGCGACCTTGACGTTCGACGGCGATGTCGAAGAACTCCAGGTGCGCATCTGGAGCCCGCGGATCCGCGACAGGCAAAACCGGCTCGCGCAACGGGCACGCGCGGGCGCGACGGTGCAATTCGACCTCGCCAAAAAGCTGAAGAAGCCCTACGCACCTCACAACGCGGATTCGAGCGAGTGGGAAGACTACGCGCAGTAGCCCTTGCATTGCCCGTCGCCCTGGCGACGGCAGCCGGCTCCGCCGCCAGTGCGGCGACTGGCTCGGCCGACCGTGCGCGTTGGCACCTTGGGGTTGAAGCAGCGGCTGCCGACCTCGACGGCCTGCCGTCCTGGGTCGACGGCTCGGTCGGCAAATTTGCCGCCCATGGCACCGAGCCACCGGTGCGCGGCTACGGCGAGCACCGCCGGCAACTGAGCGACACCGTGTCGGCCACGCTCGTGCTGGAGGCGACTGCCGACGGCATCGGTGACCCGATCAACGCCACCGAAGCCTACCTCCACTGGGCACCTGTGCCGCGCTCGGAGACGCGGTACCGCATCAAGGTGGGTGCCTTCTACCCGGCACTTTCGCTCGAGAACACGCGCGCGGGCTGGCGCAGTCCGTACACGATCAACTACTCGGCCATCAACTCGTGGGTGGCCGAGGAACTGCGCTCGACCGGCGTGGAAGTCACGGCGATCAAACGGCTGCCGTCGCTCGGTCCGCGGCACCGGCTGATCCTCCAGGGCTCGGTGTTCGGGGGCAATGATCCGGCTGGCTCGCTGCTGTCCTGGCGTGGCTGGGCCATCCATGACCGCCAGACCCGTTTTGGCGACAACCTGCCGTTGCCGTCGCTGCCGTTGAACCGCCCAGGTGAGCTGTTTCAGACTCAGGCCGCTGTGGTCGAACCGTTCATGGAAGTCGACAACCGGCTCGGGTTCACCGCCGCCGCCGAGTGGCAAACACGCGGGCGCTTCGCGCTCAAAGGGCTCTACTACGACAACCGCGGCGACCCCGAGGCGCTCGAGAAGGGGCAGTACGGCTGGGACACCCGGTTTTGGAGCGTCGGCGCACGGCTGGCGTTTCCGAAGAAAGTCACGGTGCTCGCCCAGTGGATGCAGGGCAACACCGGCATGGGCCCGTTGATGTCAGGCAAGCACGCCATCGACAACAACTTCGAGAGCCACTACCTGCTGCTGTCGAGAAAGCTGGGGCCGCACCGGCTCTCGGCCCGCTACGACCGCTTCCGGGTCGACGACGTTGACATCGTCACCGCCGACGACAACAACGAGCGCGGGTCGGCCTGGACTCTCGGTTACCGGTTCACGGCCTCCGAGCGATTGCAGGCCGCCACCGAGTGGACGCGCATCGAGACATCACGCGCCAACCTCGTGTTCAACGGCTTCGGCCCACGCGAAGTCGAGACGCTTTTCCAGATCCGCCTGCAGCTCGCGCTCTAGCAAGATCGAAAAAACACGCCACATCCCCGTGGGAGCCCAGTCCTCGCGCAGCGAGACCGGGGCGAAGTGATCTCGCCGCGGAGCACGGATTCAGCGATATTCGCGCGGCGTCCCTGCGGGACGGCCACGCTCCCACAAGGTCAAAGAAATACGCACCCCATCCGTGGGAGCCCGGTCCTCGCAAAGCGAGACCGGGCGAAGCACTCTAGCCGCGGCGCACAGATCAACATCCTTTCGCGCGGCGTCCCTGCGGGACGGCCACGCTCCCACAAGGTCAGAGAAATACGCACCCCATCCGTGGGAGCTCGGTC
>JBCCUP010000016.1 GCA_039196715.1 Pseudomonadota bacterium | reverse complement strand
GGGAGCCGCGCCGTGCGCGGCGAATGATCTGTGCCAGTCGCAGAGACTCCGTTCGCCCCGTCTCGCTGTGGCGAGGACGGCGCTCCCACGGTATCGCGCTCGCCGCAGGCCTCACGGGCGCCAGTCGTCCTCTGTGGGAGCCGCGCCGCGCGCGGCGAATGGCGCTGTGCCAATCGCAGAAATGCCATTCGCCCCGTCTCACTGAGCCTGTTCGGCCCAGTGAGGACGGCGCTCCCACAGTGCCGCGCACGCCGCAAGCCTCGGGGGCAACACTAGACTTTGAGGAAGCAAAACGTGCCCCAGAGGATCGCGAGGCCGAGTGGCACCCAGAGCGGCATGCCGAAGAGCGCCAGCCACGCAAGGAAGATGTAGGCCGAGCCGAGCAACGACAGAAACAGCCGGTCCCCGCGCGTGGTGGTGAGGCCGAGTGCGCCGCGCCGCTCGGAGGTGCCCGGCCGCGCGATCTCGATGGCCGTGATGATGCCCATCGCGCTGAAGATGCCGATGAACAACAGCGCGGTCGGCCAGGTCCAGGCCATCCACGTCAGCACGCTCAGACCCTCCCCATCGCGAAGCCCTTCGCGATGTAGTTGCGCACGAAGTAGATCACGATCGCGCCAGGGATCAACGTCAGCGTGCCAGCCGCAGCCAACAAGCCAAGCTCGTACCCCGCACTCGAGGCGGTCTTGGTCATGGTCGCGGCGATCGGTTTGGCGGCCACCGCAGTCAGGGTCTTGGCCAGCAACAACTCCACCCAGGAGAACATGAAGCAGAAGAACGCAGCCACCCCGACACCGGCCTTGATGGTCGGGATGAAGATCGTGGCAAAGAAACGCGGGAAGGAATAGCCATCGACATAGGCGGTCTCATCGAGCTCTTTCGGCACCCCGCTCATGAAGCCCTCGAGGATCCACACCGCCAGTGGGATATTGAAGATGCAGTGTGCGAGCGCCACCGCCCAGTGGGTGTCGAACAAGCCGACCGCGGAGTAGAGCTGGAAGAACGGCAACGCAAACACGGCAATCGGCGCCATCTTGTTCGTCAGGAGCCAGAAGAACAGCGTCTTGTCGCCGAGGAAGCGGTAGCGCGAGAAGGCGTAGGCCGCAGGCAAGGCCACCGTGATCGAGATCACCGTGTTCAACGACACGTAGATGATCGAGTTGAAGTAGCCCCAGTACCAGGTCGGATCGGTGAAGATCGTGCGGTAGGCGTCGGTCGTGAAAGTCTGCGGAAACAGCGAGAAACCCGCGAGGATCTCGTTGGTCGGCTTGAAGCTCATGGTCACGAGCCAGTAGATCGGCAACATCAGAAAGACGATGTAGACGATCGGGACAATCGAACGCTTCTGCATCAGTGCTCGACCTCCTTGTAGTCGTTGAGGTTCTCCCGGTTCATCAGGGTGTAGAACAGCCAGGACACCAGCAGCGTGATCGCGAAGTAGATCAGGCTCATCGCCGCGGCCGGGCCGAGGTCGAACTGACCGAGCGCGATCTTGACGAGGTCGATCGAGAGGAAGGTGGTCGCGTTACCCGGTCCGCCACCGGTCAGCACGAAGGGCTCGGTGTAGATGTTGAACGAGTCCATGAAGCGCAACAGGATCGCGATCGTCAGCACGTTCTTCATCTTCGGCAACTGGATGTACCGGAACACCGCCCAGTTGGAGGCCCCGTCGATCTTGGCCGCCTGGTAGTAGGCGTCCGGAATCGACACGAGGCCCGCGTACGCGAGCAGCACGACGAGTGACGTCCAGTGCCAGACGTCCATTGCGATGACCGTGACCCAGGCAGCGAAAGGGTCCTGGGTCATGTCGTAGGGGATGCCGAGCACGTGATTCAGGGTGTAGCCGAGCAGGCCGATGTCCGGCAGCGCGAAGATATTCCACATCGCACCAACAACGTTCCAGGGAATCAGCATCGGCAGCGACATCAGCACGAGGCACACCGACACCCAGACGCCGCGCCGCGGCATCGAGAGCGCGATGGCGATACCGAGCGGCACCTCGATGATGAGGATCAGCGCGGTGAACATGAACTGGCGACCGAGCGCGTTGTGAAAGCGTTCGGAATTGAGGATCTGCTCGAACCAGGTCAGGCCTTCCCAGAAGAACTGGTTGTTGCCGAAGGTCTCCTGCACCGAATAGTTGACCACCGTCATCATCGGAATCAGGGCGTTGAATGCCACGAGCAGCAACACTGGCAACACAAAGAACCAGGCTTTCTGGTTTTCGGTCTTCATGCGCGCGCCTCCTGCATGGCCAGCCAACCGTCGACGTACACCCGCGTGTGCTCGGGCTGAAACCGCAGGTGCACGCGGTCGCCGGGATTGGGGTTGTCACCGGTGTGGATCGCCGCAACACGCTGCTCGCCCACCATCGCGTCGACCACCGCATAGCGCCCGACGTCCGACACGCGCCGCACGCGGGCCTCGAGCCCCTCGTCGGCCAGGGCGACGAATTCAGGCCTGACCCCGACTTCGGTCTGCCCCTGCTTCTGCGTGTCGACGGCGCCGTCGACGGCGATGCGTTCGCCGTTGACGTGCACGGCGCCGTCCACCACATCGCAGGCCAGCACGTTCATGCCGGGCGAGCCGATGAAATGCCCGACGAAGGTGTGCGCCGGCCGCTCGAAGAGTTCGACCGGCGTGCCGATCTGGACGACCTGGCCGAGGTCCATCACCACCACCTGATCGGCAAAGGTCAGCGCTTCGGTTTGATCGTGGGTGACGTAGATCATGGTGTGGTTGATCTGCTGGTGAAGCTCCTTGAGCTTCGAGCGCAGCTTCCACTTGAGGTGCGGGTCGATCACGGTCAGGGGTTCGTCGAACATCACGACGTTGACGTCGTCCCGCACCAGGCCGCGCCCCATCGAGAGCTTCTGTTTGTTGTCGGGCGAGAGGCCCGCTGCCTTCCGTTTGAGCAAGGCCTCGACCTCGAGCATCTCGGCGATGGCACACACGCGCTGGTCCACGGTGGCGCGGTCGACGCCGCGGTTGCGCAGTGGGAATGCAAGGTTGTCGTACACCGTCATGGTGTCGTAGATGACCGGGAACTGGAACACCTGGGCGATGTTGCGCTGGTCCGGCGGCAGCGCCGTGACATCCTGGTCGTCGAAAAGGATCCGACCCTCCGACGGCGTGCGCAGCCCGGAGATCAGGTTCAGCAGGGTTGTCTTGCCGCAGCCCGAGGGGCCGAGCAACGCGTAGGCGCCCCCGTCCGCCCACTCGAGGTCGATGTGCTGCAGCGCGTAGTCCGCCGGTGCGCTCGGGTTGGGCAGGTAGCTGTGGCGCAAAGACGAGAGTGCGATTCGTGCCATGGGACTCAGCTCACCCGTGCGCCGTCCGACCCGAAGAACAGGCAATCCGCCGGGTCGAAGAAAAAGGTGTGTTGCTCGCCCACGCGGTAGGGGTGGACGCCGTGGGCCAACGAGACCCAACTGTTGCCATCAAACTGAAAATGCGCGCTGGACTCCGACCCGCTGAGCTCGGTCACGCTGACGGCGCCGGTGACTTCGACGGTCGCAGTGTCGACCGGCCTCGGCACCACGTGGTGCGGGCGGATCGCAATCTGGTACGGCCCGTCCGACAGGTGCCGCAAGCCACTCGCCACCGGCCAGGACACCGGCCCGAGGTGGACGGTGTCGTTGCGCTTGTCGACTGTGGCCGTGTTGATCGGTGGGTCCGAGAACACGCGCGCCGCTGTCAGCGTCTCGGGTTGCCGGTAAAGGCTCGCCGTCGGCCCGAACTGCCGTACGTGGCCGTCGTCCATCAGAGCCGTGTGGCCACCGAGCAGGAGCGCCTCCTCGGGTTCGGAGGTGGCGTAGACGACCACCGCACCGCGGTTGGCGAAGAGGTCGGGCAGCAGTTCGCGCAGTTCTTCGCGCAGCTTGTAGTCGAGGTTGGCCAGCGGCTCGTCGAGCAGCACGACCTTCGACTCCTTGGCGATCGCACGCGCCAACGCGGTGCGCTGTTGCTGCCCACCAGAGAGTTCGTGCGGCCGGCGCTTGAGCATCGGTTCGAGTTTCAGCAGCGCGGCAGTCTCGTGTACACGCTGGTGGATGTCGCCGCGGGCCATGCCAGCCACCCGGAGCGGCGACGCGATGTTGTCGAACACCGACATGTGCGGGTAGTTGACGAAGAACTGGTGCACCAGGCTCACCTGGCGCTTCTGGGTGGACACCTGGGTGACGTCGACACCGTCGATCCAGACGCTGCCACTCGCGACAGCGTCCAGTCCGGCCATGAGCTTGATCAGCGACGTCTTGCCCGAGCCGGTCTGGCCAAGCAACACGTTGAAGTGGCCCGGTTGCAGTACCAACGACGTGTCCTTGATGTGGGTGTGGCCACTGACAGTCTTGGTGACGTTGCGAAGCTCGAGGGACATAAGGGTCAAGTCGGGAGGGACATCGGGGTCAACGGAACGCCGGGGCAAAGGCCCCGGCGTTCCACCTGCGTCAAAGGCAGGCGGGTGGGTGCGTCAGCTGCTTGACCAGCGCTGGACAAGCTCGTCGTAGTTGACAGTCTTGCCTTGCGGCTTTTCGTTATCAAGCTTGGCTTTTGCGCCCCCTTTACCGAGCCACTCGGACGGGTCCTTGGGCTCGTTCAGGCGAGGACCGCAGCCGCCGTACACATTGGCACCTTCGTCTGCGCGTTGCATCCGTGCCATGGTGACGTCCATTTCCTCGGCGAGACGATCCATCGCCTGCTGCGGTGTGAAGGCCCCCGAATTCACGTCACCGATCTGCTGCCACCAGATCTGCGCGAGCTTGGGGTAGTCGGGCACGTTCACGCCGGTCGGTGACCAGCGCACGCGGTCGGGCGAGCGGTAGAACTCGACCAGGCCACCGAGTTTCGGCGCGCGCTCGGTGAAGCTCTCGTGGTTGACCGACGAATCGCGGATGAAGGTCAGTCCGACGTGCGACTTCTTGACGTCGACCGTCTTGGAGACCACGAACTGCGCGTAGAGCCAGGCGGCCTTGGCGCGGTCTTCAGGCGTGGATTTGAGGAAGGTCCAGGAGCCGACGTCCTGGTAGCCGACCTTCTGCCCTTCTTCCCAGTACGGGCCGTGCGGGCTCGGCGCCATGCGCCACAGCGGGTTGCCGTCGGCATCGACGGTGTTGTTGCCTTCGGACTGCGGCTTGACCATGTCGGCCGTGAACGCGGTGTACCAGAAGATCTGTTGCGCCACGTTGCCCTGGCTCAGTGCCGGCAAGGACTGGTAGAAGTCGAAGCTCGCCGCGCCTGGCGGGGCGTAGTTGCGCAGCCACTCGTCCCACTTGCGGATCGCATAGACCGCGGCCGGGCCATTGGCCGCCCCCCCGCGTGACACCGAGGCGCCCGCCGGGTTGCACGAGCCGGCTTCCATGCGGATGCCCCACTCGTCGATCGGGATACCGTTGGGCTCACCCACCGAGCCCGCACCGGCCATCGACAACCAGGCGTCGGTCATGCGCCAACCGAGGTCGGGGGCACGCTTGCCGTAGTCCATGTGGCCGTAGATCGTCACACCATCGACTTCTTTGACATCGTTGGAGAAGAACTCGGCGATGTCCTCGTAGGCCGACCAGTTGACCGGCACACCCAGGTCATAGCCGTACTTGGCCTTGAACTGCGCCTTGATGTCTTCGTTGTCGAACCAGTCCTTGCGGAACCAGTAGAGGTTGGCGAATTGCTGGTCCGGCAGTTGGTACAGCTTGCCGTCCGGCCCGGTGGTGAACTGGGTGCCCATGAAGTCGTCGAGGTCGAGACCCGGGTTGGTCACATCGCTCCAGCCGCCCGCCATCATGTCGGACAGCGGGTAAGCCAACTGCAGACGCGAATGTGTGCCGATCAGGTCGGAGTCGTTGACGTAGGCGTCGTACAGGTTCCGCTGGGTCTGCATCTGGGTCTGAACGGCCTGAACCACCTCACCCTCGCCGAGGATCTGGTGGTTGACAGTGATGCCGGTGATGTCTTCGAAGGCCTTGGTCAACACCTCGCTCTCGTAGGAGTGCGTGGGAATGCCCTCGGAGAGCACGTTGATTTCCATGCCTTTGTAGGGCTCGGCGGCGGAGATGAACCACGCCATTTCCGCCTGTTGTTCGGCCTTGGACAAGGTCGACGGTTGGAACTCGTCGTCGATCCACTTCTTGGCTGCCGCTGCATCAGCCAGCGCGGCCTGGGACCCGGCGAGCAGCGCGATACTGATACTCGCGCTCAGAAAATGCTTTCGCATGTTTGCTCCCTCTCAAACAGTGAAGTGCCGGACGTAGGACCGACCGGAGCAGTTCAGCGGAAACATAATGCCGTGTCAACTATTTCTTTAGTATTATACTCTTAGTAGTACAAAGATGCTGCTTCTGCCTGTTCGACACTGACCAGGGCTTGCGTTTTTCACTCAGCACGGTTTGCTGGCACAGGACAGCAATGTGCAGCGAATTCAGCCGCTTGGCAGCCGAACACGCCAACCCTGGCGCCGACGGGGTTGGCAGATTCGCGCACGGTTCAGGCGAACACCGCGCGCAGCATGTTCAACGACACCAGCGCCAGGAACGCGGCGAACACGCGCTTGAGCGGGCGCGCGTCCATCGCATGCGCAAGTTTGGCCCCGTAGGGGGTGGTGATCAGGGTCATCGCGATCACGATCAGGAACGCCGGCACGCTGATCGCGCCGACGGTCAGTGGCGGCCGGGCGTCGGCCGGCATATCGACGAGCAGAAAGCCCGGCAGGGCCGGCACCGAAATGGCGAGGCCAAAGCCGGCAGCTGTCGCCACCGCTCGGTGAATCGGCACACTGTGCACGCTCATCAAGGGCACGCCCAGGCTGCCGCCGCCGATGCCCATCAGCACCGACAGCAGGCCGAGCATCGAAGCATAGAGCGCACGTAGGCCGCCCCGCGGCATCGCCGGCGCGAGCACCCAGCTCGGTTTGCCGAACGCAAGGTACAGCGCGACCGCCATGCCGAGCACACCGAAGATGGCCTGCAATACGTCCGAGCGGAGTGCCGAGGCGACAAAACCGCCGACCACGGCCCCGACGGCAATGCCCCAGGCCCAACTCTTGAGCAGCGCCCAATCGACGGCCCCCTTGCGGTTGTGGGCCTGCAAGGAGCGCATCGAGGTCACCACGATGGTGGCAAGCGAGGTGCCGAGGCAGAGTTGCATGACGTAGTCGCCGCCGTAGCCGAGGTACGAGAACAGAAAAAAGAACGCGGGCACCAACACGATGCCGCCGCCCACCCCCAGCAGGCCGGCCAGGACGCCGGCAAACGCGCCGATCACCACCAAAAACGCCACCAGCGGCAGCGCTGTAACCCATTCCGTCACGAACCCGTCTCACCTCACATTGACCCCTTAGGGTAACGCACTGCCCTGCGCCTGCGGACCCGGCCACGCGCACCCCTGCCCGCTCTGGTACCGTCGGCGCAACCGCCCACACCCAGGCACCCGCACCATGCCCGTCTCTGTCATCGGCTTGCCGCAGGACAACAACTCGACCTACCTGACCGGCCCGGCCACTGCACCGGAGGCCATCCGCACCGCGCTGCGCTGCGACTCGAGCAACCTGTCGACCGAGTGCGGCCTCGATCTCGGCGACACCGACTGGTGGCACGACCTGGGCGACGTCGCGCTGTCATCACTCGGCGGTCAAGCCGCGTACGACGCGATTCACGCAGCCGTCGGCCAGGCGCAAACCGACGGCCCGGTCCTCGCACTCGGGGGCGACCACTCGGTGTCGTGGCCGGCGATCACGGCCGCCGCCGAGCACCACAACGGTCTCCAGGTGTTGCACATCGATGCCCACCCCGACCTCTACGACGACATGCAGTCGAACCGCTTCAGCCACGCGTCGCCCTTCGCCCGGCTCATGGAATCCGGTGCGGTCTCGCGCCTGGTGCAGGTGGGTATACGCACCTTGAACCGCCATCAGGCGGATCAGGCGGAACGCTTCGGCGTGGACATCATCAGCATGCGCGAGCCGGATGCGGTGTTCGATCGGCGATTCGACGGTCCGGTGTACCTCTCACTCGACCTCGACGCGCTCGACCCCGCGTTCGCCCCCGGCGTCTCGCACCATGAACCGGGTGGCTTGAGCACACGTCAGGTGATCGACATCGTTCAGCGCTTTCACGGCCGCCTGGTCGGCGCCGATCTGGTCGAACTCAACCCCGCCCGTGACCTCAACGGTGTCACTGCGATGGTCGCTGCCAAGCTCGCGAAGGAGATCATGGCCCGGCTGCACCGCAACGTCGGCTGAGCTCAGAGCGCGGTGGCGAACACCTTGGGCTCGGTGGTTCCGACCTTGTAGATCGGCTCCGGCGAATACTGCACGAGGTACGCTCGTCGAGGCGCGCGGGTGGTGTTGGCGCTCGAGCGGTGCAGCGTCAGTGACGAGAACAACACCGCGCTGCCGGCCGCGGCCTCGACCAGGGTGCCCGGGTCGTCCCCGTCGTAGCCGACCCGCTCCTTGCCCACCTCGTCCCAGCGGTGCGGGTCGACACACCGCTCCGTTTCCAGGTCGCGGTCGATCACCGACAGCGCGCCGTTGGCGGCCGTGGTGTCGTCGAGCGCCAACCACACACTGAGGTAGGGCGCGTGCGGTTGGTCCAGGTAGCCGCTGTCCTGGTGCCAGGCGAAACTCGCACCGGTGTTGGGGCCCTTGACCACGAATTGTTCGTTGAAGAGGTAGGGGTCAGCGTCGAGGCAGCTGCACACCACGTCCTTGAACGCCGTGCCGAGGATCAGCTCGGAGACCGCCGCGATGTCGGTGTGCCGGTGCCGCAAAAAACGCCGGTCCTGCCCTCGGCCGATGTCGTGCGAGCGGCCACCGTGGTCGTCGTCCGGCGGCTCCGCCAGCAGTGCATCACAGGCAGCTTGCAAGGTACTGAGCGCCGCGGGCGTGAGCCAGTCGGGCAGCACGACGTGGCCCTTGGCGTGGTAGTGTTGAAGCTCGTCGGAGGTCAAAGGGCGCATCGGCTGGGGCCTCGTGCAGCGCGAACGGCGATCGCAGCAAGGTATCCAACACTAGCGCGCGCCGCCCGGTTGGGCCAGCGCCGCATACGAAAAACTGCCTAGTTTCGAACCCCGCTTGCGTTTCGCGGTCACAGCGCCAGTGGCGCTGTTGCCAGAATCAGACATCGACTATCACACGAGGACATTCACCCATGACATCATATGCCCACGCCGCCTCGCGCGCGTTGCCCGTAACAACCCCACAGTGGATCGCGTTTGCCATCGCGTTCGTTTTCGCCATGGCTCTGACGGCACCGGTCCAGGCGGCCGGCGGCGACTCCTACGAGAGCAGCCGAGACGACCGCTTCAGCGATGTCAACAAGGCCATCAGCGCCAAGCAGTATCAGAAAGCCATCGACATGCTCACCGTCTTCGCGGAAGAGACGCCCGACGACGCCGACGTGCACAACCTGCTCGGCTTCAGCAACCGCAAGCTCGGCAACTTCGATGTCGCTTTCGACCACTACCAGAAAGCCCTGAGCATCGACCCGAAGCACATCCGCGCACACGAGTACCTTGGCGAGCTGTACCTGCAGACCGACCGTCTCGCAGACGCCGAGGCCCAGCTCCAGAAGGTCAGTGAGCTGTGCTCGCTGTTCTGCAAGGAAAAGCGCATGCTCAAGAAAGCGATCAAGAAGTACAAGGCGCAGAACACCTGATTCACGCGTTTCGCCCCCCGCGAGAGGGGCACCAAAAAGGGTGCGCTGGTCGCACCCTTTTTTTATGTCTTCAGGGCCCCGGATAGTGCATCTCGACGATGGGCACCTCGACGCAGTTTCGCATCACGTGCGCGTGCCGAACATCGCTGAACCCGAAGCGCCGGTGGAAGCCGACCGCGTTCAACGTCGCCTGCAAAGCGACCTCCCCGTCCGGCGCCGCAAGGGCTTTTGACAGACCGTGCTGCAACAGCGCAGCACCGACACCCTGGCACATGACATCCGGGGCCACGTACAAGGCCACCAGCGAGCCGGGCACCGCCTCGACAAAGCCGAGGACCTCACCACCCCGCTCGGCCACGTGCAGCTCACCCCGCTGAACGGGCGGCAGCTAATCCGCAGGCGCCCTGCCGCTTAACCAGCCCTCGATCACCGCGGTGCTGTCGTGCGGCACGCACGCCGAGCGCACCGCCTCAGTGTGTAAGGCGTGCTGGTCGGCGGTGTCTCCGTCGCGTGCCGAGCGGATCAGCAGCTCCGCCGACGCTGGTGTGTTCAGGGACACTGTCCGGCGTCAGCACAACGAGGGCAACGGCCTCAGGCCGCGCGCCACTTGATGTTGCAGCCGATGCTCGGGGCCTGGGTGGCCGAGATCGGATCCCCGGCCAACAGAGCCGACACCGCGGCTCGCAGGTCTTCGCCGGTCACGTCGACGTCGTTGCCGGGGCGCGACGCGTCGAACTGGCCGCGGTAGACGAGTGACCCGGTCGCGTCGAACAGGTAGAAGTCAGGCGTGCACGCAGCGTCGAACGCCTTGGCTGCCTGTTGCGTCTCGTCGTAGGCATAGGGGAAGACGAAGCCCGTCTCGCGCGCGAGCGTGGCCATGTGTTCGGGCCCGTCCGCCGGGTGCGTGCGCACGTCGTTGCTCGAGACCGCCAGCATCGCGACGCCCTGCGCCTGAAAATCCCGGCCGGCCGCGGCAAGGCCATCGAGGATGTGCACAACGAAGGGGCAGTGGTTGCACATGAACACCACGACAAGCGGCTTGCCCTCGAAATCGGTGTGGGACACGGTGTCGCCCGACACGGTGTCGGGCAGTGAGAACGCCGGCAGGGCCGCGCCGAGCGGCAGCATGTTGGATTCGGTCAGAGCCATGGGGGAACGCGTCGCGTGGGGTGATGCCCTAGCTTGGCGCATCGCCCGGCCAAACGCCACCGCGCGGCGTTCAGGGCGCGGGCAACTCCACTGCGTCGCCCGCGTCGGCAAGCACGAGGCGTTGGCCGAGCCACAGCACCCCGTCCCGCTCGCCCGGGCGGAACTGCACACGGACAGGTCCGGAGACCGGCCAGTCGTAGAGCGTGGCCAAATCGATCTCCACCGTGTTGCGCTCGCCGGCCCCAAGCGGGATCACCGGGCCGTCCGTCAGGTCACGCTTGGCGAGCGGCCCGGTGTACCGGCGCGTGTCGCCCGCGGACACCACGGCAAAGTAGTCACCGAGAATCGGGGTTTCGAACGGCGTGCCGTTCACCGGCACCCCCACGGTGTCGGCGCCGGTGTTCAGCACACTGAAGCGAACGGAGCTCGGGCTGCGCTCGGACGCCTGCAACACGACGACGACGCCCCGGTCATCGGCTGGGTCGGATGCGCTTCGGGTGTCGGGCTGCGCACACCCCGCCACCGACGCCGCGATCAGCGGCAGACACGCCAGAGCGCGGCCACGCCGGCCTGCCTGCACCGCCAGCACACCGAGCAGCAGTACCCAGAACCCGCTTACACTGCCGCCCCCGCCTGTGGCGGTGTCGCCTGACGGGACAACACGGTCCGTCGAGGCAGACAGCTCGTAGCGGGCATCCGAGACGCCCACCACGAGGGGAAACAGCACGCTGTAGTCGTCGGGCAGACGGCAGGTTTCAACCGGTGCCGTGCCGATCGCTGAACACACCGCGGTGTGCAGGTCCGAAGGGTCGCGCAGGATATACAAGTCCGCGTTTCCCGCGGACGAGGTCAGGGCGACCGTGTTGAAGCCCTCGACCCGGTAGGCTTGCGAGGACGAGATGCGCACGTCAGACGCCACCGACTGCCCGGCCTGCAGCGTGCTCAGGTCACGGCCCACTGAGGCGGTTTCGGTCGTCAGACGAAAAGCGTCGCCGGGCGTACCACGCACCTCGATGAACACCGGCCCCGTGACACCCGGTGCGCACTGCTCGGTGCCAGTCCGCTCGGTCGTGCGGGCACAGAGTCGTTTGGCCAGCAGTCGGTCAGCGAACACCAGCAAGTCCGTGTCATCGGCCTCGACCTGCAGGGTGATCCGCGTGGCGGTGTCCACGGTGTAGAACAGGCGCTCGCCGAGCACCGCCGTGCCCACCACTTGCGCGTCGCGCTCCAGCGGCGTGAACACCGCGTCTGCGGGCGGTGGCAGAGAGGGCGACAGGATCGAGATATCGGGCGTGTTTTCGACGAAGTATTCGTGGTTGTCCGCGTTGTCGACTGCCAGCACCGGGTTCTGACTCGCGAGCGCAGCTGCGCTCTGCTGGCCATAGGCGTGGTCGGCCGTGCCCGCGACAATTCGAAAGTGGGACAGCTCGTGCACAATGGTCCCGGCGCGCGAGTCCGTGCCCACTGGCGTCGTCAACCAAAAGGCCGGGCACAGCGTGATGTCGTAGGGCAGGTCTGCGCGCACGAACGCGTACACACCCGCAATGTCACAGCCACAGTTGTAACGCACCGTGTCCTCGCGCAACACCTTCTGCACGTTGCGCAGGTTCTGCAACGCGGTCGCGAAGCGCGCGCTGCTGTGGGGGCCAAACCACTGGCGATAGCGCGGTGAGTTGAGCTGCTGCAGCTCGCCAAGCGACGCGAGGTCCGTGACCGCGACGCCAACCAGGCTTTCGGCAGACTGCGCTGCCGAAAGCACCAGCGACTGCTGACTCGCGTCACACCCGGCGAAGTCCGGTGTCCGCACACGGGTTTTCGCGAGGTCCTGTGGCAACACCACATCGAGGGTGTTGGAACGCAACCACGCCACCTGCTCGCGTTGCGCGAGGCGTGCGCCCTCGCCCGCCTCGGGTGCCCGATCGAGCGTGTGCAGGTGTTGAATCAACTGAACGCGGTACTCCCCGGCTGCCGGGATGCGGTAGTGCGCACGCAAATCGTGCACGCGCTCCACGCGCTCGCCGGCGCCGATCCGCTGGTAGTCGCCCACGTCGGGTAGCGCGCGTTTGACCACGGGCCCGGCATAGGTCACGCCACCCGTCGCACCATTGCGGACCGCGGGGCTGAGCACGAACAGGTGCTCGGGCAACGCAGTGTCGAGCACCGACCCCGGCACCCGCACCCACGCGTCGCGCGCGCCGCGGTTCTCGAGCGTGATGGCCACCTGGCTGTCGCCTGCCGACGCAAGGCTGACGGACCAGTTGGCGAGCACGCGGACCGGGGGGAGCAGGCACACGCACAGCACCACCAGCGCACGCCCGCTTACCAGAGGTCTTTCCTTCGCGACACTCACGCTCCAACACGCCTCTCGACTCGACAGCCCAGTATCCCACCAACCCCGCCGCGAAGCCTTGTTGGCACGTGCCGGACGCGACGCAGTTCACACAATCCGGCCGCGCCGCTCACCCCAGGCCGAGCAATCCGGGCACCTCGGACCAGTGATCAAAGACGGCGTCGGGCTGCGCGCGTTCGATCGGTTCACCGCGGTTGTACCCGCGGCTGAAGGCAAGCACCCGCACACCCGCGCGCCGGGCCGTCTCGACGTCGACCGAGGAGTCCCCGATGAACACCGCCTCGGACGGCGCACAGCCGAGCTGGGTGAGCACCGCGTGCACGCCTGCGGGGTCGGGCTTCAGGGTGTCGAGCGTGTCGCCACAGACCAGCGCGGCAAAGCCATCCAGGATGCCATTCGCAGCGAGCGATTTGCGCGCAAAGGCGGTGTCCTTGTTGGTGACCACGGCCAGTGCCAGCCCGGTTGCAGCACACTGCGACAGGCAGGCACGAACCCCCTCGTAGAGCTCACCGGTGGTGCCGGTCCGCTCGGCGTAGTGCCGACGAAACCGGTCCAGCGTGGCCTCGAACCCGGCCCGCACCTGCGCTTCGGCAGCGCTTTCGTCGTGCACATACGCCATCACCGAGCGCATCAGGTCGCGCGCCCCGTGCCCGACCCACCGCGCGATGCGGTCCGACTCTAGCGCCGGCAGACCGCCGTTGAGCAACGTATCATTGACAGCGGCGGCGATCTCCGACGCCGTGTCCACCAGCGTGCCGTCGAGGTCGCACAACACGGCTTTGGGACGGGTTGGCCGAACCATTTCTCACTCAATCAGGTCAACAGGGGAATTGTCCGCTCGCATCGCGCCCGTTTGCAACCGCGGGCCAACGCCGACAGCCCGTTGGAGCACCTCGTGAACATACTCATCACCGGCGGCACCGGTTTCATCGGCCGGCCCCTGACCCGCACCCTGTTGGCGGACCACACCGTCACCGTCTGGTGCCGCGACCCTGGCCGCGTGGTCGAGGGCGCGCGTGCGATCACGTCGCTGGACGACTACGGCGAGGGGACACCGGATGCGGTCATCAACCTGGCCGGGGAAAACATCGCTGCCCGGCGTTGGTCGGACGCGCGCAAGGCCGTCCTGCGAGCGAGTCGCATCGACACCACCACCGCCCTCGGTCAGTGGTTGGCCGCGCGCGACGCGGCGCCGAGGGTGCTGGTCAGCGGCTCGGCCATCGGCGTCTACGGCCTGGGGGCCGGGGACGACCCGGTGACGGAATCGGACAGCGGTGACGCGAGTTTTTCCAGCACGCTCTGCCGCGACTGGGAACAGGCCGCCGAGCAGGCGTGCCCCGAGGGCACCCGGCTGTGCCTGTTGCGCACCGGCATCGTCCTCGGCGACGGAGGCGCCTTGGCGAAGATGCTGCCGCCGTTTCGACTGGGGCTGGGCGGCGTCATCGGTTCGGGCAGCCACTGGATGCCGTGGATCCACATCGACGACATCATCGCGTTGATCGTCGCGCTGCTGAGCGACGAACGCGCCAGCGGGCCGATCAACGCCGTCGCACCCACGCCTGTGAGCAACCGCGACTTCACCAAGGCCCTCGGCACCGTGCTGAAACGGCCGACGGTGTTCCCGATGCCGGGCCCTGTGGTCAAGACCCTGTTTGGCGAGATGGGTGTGGAGCTCCTGTTGCATGGCCGGCGGGTTCTACCGGCATCTGCGACCGCACTCGGGTTCCGGTTTCGGTTCACCACACTCGAATCGGCCTTGCGCGACCTGCTCGGCTGAGTGTCAGTCGAGGCTCCTATACCCGGTGCGAACCGTCGTGACGGACGCTTTCGGACAGCCGCCGCGCGCCCCAGCCACCCGGCGCCATGCGGTTGCCCGGGTGCTCGAGATCCGGACCCCAGATGGCCTGGTAGGTGTCGATGGCGTAGCCGCGGCGCTGCAGCCACAGGAAGGCACACACCAACACGGCCCACCAGCTCCCGACACCGATCCACATCCAGTGGGGGGCGTTCGCCCGCCACAGGCCCGTCAACACGGCGAGCACACTGAGCGCGACCAGGGTGTACCCGAGCGACTTGTGAAACGTCTCGAAGGCACGCCGCCGCGGGGTCATGCTGTAATGGTCACCGATCAAGGAACCGTCACGGCGCGGGTCAGTCGGCCCGCCCTTGCTGCCGCGCAAAGCGCCCGACAGCACCTGGACCGCCATGCCGCACAGCATCAACCGACCGAGCCACACGTGCCAGCCAACACCGGCCCAGGCGCCGCTGTAACCCACGAGATAAAAGGCAAGCCCGGCAAGCGCAAAGGCGATCGAATGCAGGATCCAGTGGGCGCGCCACCAGACTTGGTTGTCGAGTTCATCGGGCCAGCGCTGCGTCGGCAGAATCTTGGCAAAGCGGGCAACACAGATGGCGGTGGGCACCAGTACCGCCCAGACCAGCACCATCAACCGCCCGTGCCATGCAATCGCGCCGTCTACCACGTGCGGTCTGGATGCATCAATGGGCAGCCAGAGCCACTCCCACATCAGCCTTTCACCGCACCCGCCGTCATGCCCGTGATGATCTGCCGTGACGCCAACAGGGTGAAGATGATCGGCGGTATCGCGAGCAGCATGCCGGTGGCCATGATCACGCCCCATTCGATGTTGAATTCGGACATGTTGTTGACGATGAGGATGGGCACCGTCTTGGTGTCACGGTCGGACAGCGCCGAGGCGAGCAGGTACTCGTTCCAGGCAATGCGGAAGGCGAAAATGGCCGCCGCCGCAAGACCCGGCCGAATCAAGGGCAACACCACGAGGAAAAACACCTGGAACGGCCCTGCACCGTCCATGCGTGCAGCCTCTTCAAGTTGCCGCGGTACCTGCACGATGAAGCTTTGCAAAATCCAGATCACGAACGGCAGGTTCATCGCGATGTACACGAGGATGATGCCGCTGTGCGTGCCGGCCAGGCACACGTCGCCCCGCCCACCGAAGGTGTCCCGGATGAGTTCGCCGACGAAACTGTTCTTGTCGATGCAGAATTCGTTGTTCCAGAGACCGAACACCGGCACGAGCAACACGGCCGGCGGCAACATCCGAACGGCGAGCGTCGTCACCGAGGCCACGTCCCGCCCCATGAACTGAAAACGCACCAGGGCGTAAGCCGCCATGCAGCCTATCACCAGGGTCAGCGCCGTCGAGACAATCGAAATGATCAACGAGTTGACAAACGAACCGCCGATTTTCAACGCGCAGTAATCGAGGTGTTCCGGCTCGTAAGGCAGCACATCGCAGAGCGCCGTTTCGTAATTTTGCAGGGTCGGCATGAACAACAAGCCGCTGGTGCCGGACAGGATGTCGACGTCGAGCTTGAAGGAATTGATGAACATCAGGCAGATCGGCCCGACCGACATGAACACCAAGGCGACCAGAACCGCGTAAAACGCGGGGTGCTGTCTGTCTTGCGCGTGCATCACTCGGTCTCCGCCACAAGCCGGGCGAGTCGCTGTGCACGTCGCTCGACCAACTTGGTGTAAATGAACATCGCTGCCGTCAGGGTCATGAGCAACAGCATCAGGTAACCCGACATCGCGGCAGCGGTACCGAGCTCACGGAACTCGGTCGCCGTTCGTGAAATCCGCAATGCCAGAATCTCGGTTGACAAGCCCGGCCCGCCCTCGGTCAACACGAGTATCACTTCGAGCACCTTGAAGGCGTCGATCAGGCGAAGAAGGCAGGTGACGATCAGCACCGGCATCATCAGCGGCAGCTTGATGTGCCAGATCGTCTGCCAGTTGGTGGCGCCATCCATGCGCGCCGCCTCGATCGCGGAGCTCGGCAGCGACTGCAATGCCGCGAGCGCCAGAATGAAAATGAAGGGGGTCCACTGCCACACGTCGGCAATGATCACCGACAGCAAGGCGTTCTGCCCAAGCCAGTCGACACCGCTGAAGCCGACCTCCTTGAGCCAGCGGTTTATCGTGCCAACGGTCGGGTGGTACATGTATCGCCACATGAGGCCAACCACCACCGGAGCGATCATCATCGGCAGGATGAACAGCGTGCGCAGCACCGACATGCCGCGCAGTTTGCGGTCGAGTAGCAAGGCCAGCCCGACCCCGAGCAGCATCTCGATGGTCACGACCCAGAAGGCGAACTTCAGCGTCACCCACAGGCTCTCGCGGAAGGCGGGGTCGCCGTACAGCACGACGTAGTTGCGCAGACCCACCCAGTCGGTTTCGCCGATGGTCTGGCTCGGGTCCCAATCGCGGAAACTGCCGTACACCATGTACCCGAGCGGGTACAGCAACGTGATGACGATGATCACGGCGGCCGGTGCCATGAACAGGTACGGCGTCAGTCGGTTCACGTGCTTGCTCCGCAGGTGTGCTCAGAGGTGCCCGGTCGGGCCCGGCATCAGCACCGGGCCCGACACGCGCGACTCACTGCCAGGTGTAGTAACCCGCTTCGTCCATGATCGCCTCGGCGCGCTCCGCCACGCCATCCAGGGCTTCCTGCACGTCGAGCCCCTCGGTCAACACTTTTGACAAGGTGGTACCGATGTCCGCGTTGATCTTGCCCCAGACCGGGATGATCGGACGCCAGTCGGGGTCAGCGTGCTTCAGCGCCTCACCGAAGGTCGCCATGTGCGGGAACTTGGCGTTCACGTCTGCGTCAGCGTGCGTCGAGAAGCGCGACGGGTTGCCGCCGGCCATGGCCACGAGTTTGTCGCCCTGCTTCGAGGTCAGCCACTGCATCAGCAGAAAGGCCGCTTCCTTGTTGAGCGCGTTCTTCGGAATGCCGATGCCGAAACCGCCGGTCTGGCTGCCGCGGCGCACGCCCATCGGGTGCATCGCCCAACCGACCTTGCCCACCACTTGGGACTTGGACGGGTCATCGATCTGGCCCGCCACCACCGTGGTGTCGAGGAACATGGCGGTGTCGCCGTTCAGGAAGGAGCCGAGGGCCTCGCCGAAACCGAACGAGGCTGCGCCTTCAGGGCCACAATCGACGATGGTCTTCAGTGCGTTGGCCGCCGCCACGCCGGCTTCGTCGTTGATGCGCGGCTTCCAGGCGTCGTCAAACACCCGGCCACCGAGCGGCGCAAGGTGCAGCAAGAAGGCGTGGCTGGCATGGTGGCCCGAGGCCGCACGCGAGGACAAGCCACCCATGCCCGGCTCGAGCTCGGGGATCTTGCAGGCGGTTTCGAGCATCTCGTCGTAGGTCTCCGGCACTTTCAGGCCGTGCTTGTCGAAGATGTCCTTGCGGTAGCCGAGAATCGAGGTCTCCGAACCGAAGGGAATGCCGAACAGCGAACCCGTCTTGCCCTCGAGGTAGCCCTTGCGGCCACCGGCGAAACCGATGTTGTAGACGTAGCCGTCGATCAGGTCGTCCGAGTCGTACGCCGGATCGGCGAGCTTCGGGTTCATGAAGTAGCGCGCGAGGTTTTCGAGCTGGTCGGCGTAGACGTAGTCGGCCTTGGAGAACACCACGTAGGCGATCAGGTCGTAGTCACCGTCTTCTTGAGCCAGTTCGAGCGTTTGGCGCTCGCGCATCTTGAGGTAGGGCAACTGGTCCACCTCGACCTCGATGCCGGTTTCCTTGGTGAACTCCGGCAACACCTTCATGACCGCGTTGTAGTGCGGGTGTGCCGGGAAGTTGACCACCAGCGTGGTGCCGGCGAATTCGTCGTAGGGCCCTGCATGGACCGCTGCCATGCTGGCAACGAAAAGCCCCGTTGCCGTGGCCAGTTTCTTCAACGATTTCTGCATCAGTTCATCTCCAATGGGTGAGTGAGAACGCGGGACGGTCTAGAGCGCCACGTCGGTGCGCGCATCAAAAAGGTGAATCCCGTCGGGGTTGATCTTGAAGTCCATCCGCTGACCCAACCCCACAGGCACATCGGATTTGAGCTCGACGACCATGCGCTGCGATTTGCAATCGCAAATCAGCACAGACTGGGCGCCAATGTATTCGGTGACCACGACATCGAGTTCGAAGCGCGCTGTCGGAGCTGCGGACCGGTCGGCGTCGAGGCTCAGGTCGCTCGGACGTATGCCAAGCACGACGCCACGTTCCGTGCGCTCGCCGCAGCGCGCTGCCAGCGCCTCGGGCAGGGCAATGGCAAAGCCGTCACCCACCACCTGCAAGCTGTCGCCCTCGGCCTGCAATTCACCGGCGAGGAAGTTCATCGGCGGCATGCCGAGAAAGCCCGCGACGAACTTGTTGGCGGGCCGCTTGAACAGCTCCTCGGGCGTGCCTTGCTGCTGGATGTGCCCGCCGTGCATGACCACGATCCGATCTGCCAGCGTCATCGCCTCGATCTGGTCGTGGGTCACATAGATCATGTTTTTTTGTACACGCTGGCTCATCAGCGCGAGCTCGGCGCGCATCTGCCCGCGCAACTTGGCGTCAAGGTTCGAGAGCGGTTCGTCGAAGAGAAAAGTCGCGCTGTCGCGGGTCAGCGCGCGGCCCATGGCGACGCGTTGTCGTTGCCCGCCGGAGAGCTCTGCCGGCTTGCGCGTCAGCAATGCCGTGAGGCCGAGCACCTCGGCCACGTCGCGCACTTTCCGGTCGATCTCTGCCTGCGGCACCTTCTGCAGGCGCAGTGCGAAGGACATGTTGCGGGCGACGTCCATGTGCGGGTACAGCGCGTAGTCCTGGAAGACCATCGCAAGGTCGCGGGCCTTGGGTTCGAGGTGGCTGACCGGGTTGCCGTCGATGTAGATCTCACCGGAGGAGACCGTTTCCAGTCCGGCGATCATGCGCAGCGTGGTGGATTTGCCGCAGCCCGAGGGCCCGACCAGCACGGTGAACTCATTCTCAGCCATGCTGAGATCGATCCCGTGCAACACCTCCACGTCGCCGTACCGTTTGCCCAGTTTTTCGAGCTCAATGCGTGGCATGGCCGCCCCAATCCGCGTCTACCGAGGTGCACACCATTGCACATTGTTACCGGTAACACAATTCTGCCCGGCATTGATGTGCAGGCACCCGGCGACCGGCTCGCCTTCAGATCGGGTTGCGCATCCGCGCGCGCCGGGAATTCAGCCGCTCACCCGGCGCGCGCCGTGCTCTCACGCAATGAGATTCGAACCCCGATATCAATGCACTCGCGGGCTCTGGGCAGTCCCGACGCGTCGGAGAGCATGCGGTAGATCATCCGTCCGGTCTCGGCGCCGATGCGTTCAGGATCCACAACCACGGTAGAGATGCTTGGCGAGGCGAAACGGGAGACTTCGAAATCGCCGAAACCGGCGACGGACATGTCACCCGGCACGGCAATGCCCCGCCGAAGCAGCTCGCTTTGCACGCCAAAAGCAGCGGCGTCCGACACGCAGAACACACACTCGGTGTCCGGAAAACGCGACAACACGGCCTCGACCGCTTTGGCACCGGTCTCGATCGACAAAGGCGGCACACCGTATTGCAGCACGCGGGACGCATCCAGGCCGCTCGCCTGCATGGCATTGACAAAACCGCGGCGCCGCGCGGCACCGCGTGTCCAATCGTCGTGCACCTCGCCGAGAAAGGTGATGTGGCGAAAACCCTCACCGATCAAGGCTTCGGTCATCGCCTTCGCCGCCTCGAAATTCGAAAAGCCCACGGCGTTGTCGAGCGAGCGTTCGGGCAGCTCCCAGATCTCGACCACCGGAATCTGGATGTCCTTGAGCAGCTCCACGGTGCGCGGCGTGTGCCCGTCGTAGGACAACACCATGGCCTCCGGACGTCGGCGCAACAGCGACTCCACCAAGCGCTCCTCGCGCTCGGCCGAATACTCGGTATGACCGAGCAGGATCTGCAAACCGGCCGATTCGAGCTCCTGGGTGAGGGCCTGTACGGTGAGCGCGAAGTGCAGGTTGTTGAGCGACGGCAACAGCGCCGCGACGAAGCCCGACTTGCGCGTGGTCAGGCTGCCGGCCATCTGGTCGGGTACGTAGTTGAGTTCGCGCACCACGGCGAGAATGCGCGCACGGGTCTTGTCGGAGATCGGGCTGTTCTCGCGAAGCGCGCGGGACACGGTCATGCGCGAGACGCCCGCAGCACGCGCGACGTCTTCCATTGTCACCGACGTGACGGGTCCGTGATCCGATTTCGCCATGGCCCACTGCGCCTGCGACCAGAGCCGTCAGTCTACCCGAATTCGCCGGGCACACCCCGCCGCCGACAACCCCGTAAGCCAAGCACGTCGAGGCCAACGTGAGACTCAGCTCAGGTCGAGGTGCACCTTCATCGCCTGGCTGCGGTCGTTGGCCTGCGCGAAGGCCTGTTCGGCATCATCGAGCGCGAAGGTGTGGGTCTGCAGGGGCGTGACATCGATGCGACCTTGCCGCATCCACTGCACGCCGACAAAGAACTCCTCGTGGAAACGGAACGACCCGCGCAGCTGCAGTTCCTTGGCCGTCAGCAATTGCATCGGGATGGACATGTCACCGCCGAGGCCGAGCTGCACAATCACCCCGCCCGGCCGAAGCACCGGCAGCGCGCCAGCGAAAGCCTGCTCGGCGCCACTGCACTCGAACAGCACGTCGAAGTACCCCTTGTCCGCCGTGTAGTCATCCAGTGCGTCGGCGTCCGTCGCAACGTTCACGGCGCGCGTCGCGCCGAGTGTGCTCGCCATCCGGAGCGGAAAGTCGGCGAGATCAGTCACCACCACCTCGACCGCACCGGCCGCCTGGGCGACCAACAGGCACAGCATGCCAATCGGACCGCAGCCGGTGATCAGCACCCGTTTGCCGACCAGACTGCCCGCCTGGTTCGCTGCGTGGATTGCCACCGCGAGCGGCTCGGCCATCGCGGCCGTCGCAGCCGACAGACCGTCGGCCACGGCAAGTTGACTGGTGTGCGCGACCAGGTGCTCGCGAAACGCGCCCTGGATGTGCGGAAACGGCATCGCCGAGCCGTAAAAACGCATGTTGAGGCAGTGGTTGAACAGCCCGCGCCGGGATTGCACACACTGGCCGCACGGACGCGACGGTGACACTGCGACCAACTGACCGGGCACAACGACGTCAACGCCCGGGCCGCAGGCAAGCACTTCGCCGGCGACTTCGTGGCCGAGCACCATGGGCTCGCGCAACCGCACGGTGCCAAAGCCACCGTGGTTGTAATAGTGCAGGTCCGAACCGCAGATACCACCGCGCAGCACCCGCACCAGCACCTCGTTCTCGCCCGGCTCCCGGACGGTCTGGTCTTCGATGCGGATGTCGCGGGCAGCGTGGGCAACGAGAGCGCGCATGGCGTTTTCCTGAAAGGTTGGGGTGTCAGTTGACAGGCGTGAGAAGGGCGTCACCGGCGAAGTGACGGTCCAGGTTGTCGCGCACGAGCTGGCCCATGGCCTGTCGGGTCTCGACCGTGCCGGAGGCACAGTGCGGCAACAACAGCACATTGTCGAGTGCGAGAAACCGCGGGTCGATGGCCGGCTCGCCCTCGAACACGTCGAGCGCCGCCGCGCCGAGCGTGCCGCCCTCCAGGGCGTCGAGCAAGGCCGACTCGTCGACGTTACTCGCCCGGGAGATGTTGATCAGCTGCCCGTTGTGCCCGAGCGCGCTCAACACGGCCGCGTCGACGATGTGGCGGGTGCGCGCTGAGGCCGCAAGCGTCACAAAGAGCACATCAACGGCTTCGGCGAGCGCGACCGGGTTGTCCACGTGCACCCAAGCGGGTTGGTCGTCGAGCGGCGCGAGGTCCGCGTAGTGGATCGACACCCCGAAACCCTGCAGGCGCCGTGCGACCGCCTGGCCAATGCGCCCCATGCCGAGGATGCCGACGCGTCGCCCGTGCACCCGTGTCGTGAGCGGGTAGTTGCCCTCTGACGCCCAGCGGCCGGAGCGCACCCAGGCCGCTGCCTGCACCGTCTCGCGCGAGAGCGCGATCATCATGCCGACCCCGAGGTCGGCGACGTCCTCGGTGAGGACGTCCGGGGTGTTGGTGACACGAATGCCGCGCTCCGTGCACGCCGCCATGTCCACCGCATCGAACCCCACACCGTAGACTGCAACGAGCTCCACTGCGGGGCACGCGTCAAGCACGGTGCTGTCGGCGCCAAGTTCACCGCGGGTGACGATGGCCCGAACCGATTCGCCGTTATCGCGCAGAAATGCGTTACCGTCCTCAGCGGCAAAAAACGCACGCACGTCGAATTGCGCCTCGAGCGGTCCCTGATCCCAGTCGGGCAAGGCTCCCATCTGCAGTACCACCGGCTTCACGTGCGCTTCCCACCCCCTTGATGTGACGTTACCGGTAACTTAGCATACACACATGCCCTTTCCCATCCGAATCGCCCGAGCACACCACCATGACCACACCGCTTTTTGACCTGACCCACCGCCGCGCCCTCGTCACCGGGTCGTCACAAGGCATCGGCATGGCGCTGGCACGCGGGCTTGGCGCCGCCGGCGCCTCACTGGTGTTGAACGGGCGCGACACCGACAAGCTTGACGCCAGCGCCGCCACACTGCGTGCCGAGGGCCTGGAAGTCGAAACGCTGGCCTTCGACGTCACCGACCACGCGGCCGCCAAGGCGGCCATCGACGGCCTCGAGGCCGACGGCCGCCAGGTCGACATCCTGGTCAACAACGCCGGCATGCAGCACCGTGGTCCACTCGAGGACTTCGATCCGGTGATGTTCAATCAACTGCTGCAGACCAACATTGCAAGCGTGTTCAACGTGGCCCAGGCCGCCGCCACGCACATGATCAGCCGCAAGCAGGGCAAGATCATCAACATCGCGAGCGTGCAAACCGCGCTGGCCCGACCCGGCATTGCACCCTACACCGCCACCAAGGGCGCGGTTGGCAACCTGACCAAAGGCATGGCGACCGACTGGGCCCGGTACGGCTTGCAGTGCAACGCGATCGCCCCGGGCTACTTCGACACGCCGCTCAACGCCGCGCTGGTCGCCGACCCGACCTTCTCGGCCTGGCTTGAGAAGCGCACCCCGGCCGGCCGCTGGGGCGAGGTCGAAGAGCTCGTCGGCGCCTGTGTGTTCCTCGCCAGCGCTGCGTCGAGCTTCGTCAACGGCCACACGCTCTACGTCGACGGCGGCATCACGGCGTCGCTGTGAGCGGCGGCACCCAGTTTGTTGTCATGGGCGTGACGAGCTGCGGCAAAAGCGCCGTGGCCGAGGCGCTCGCGGGCGCCTTGCAGGCCCCGTACATCGAGGGCGACGCGCTGCACGGGGAGCACAACATCGCCAAGATGTCGCGGGGCGACCCGCTGACGGACGATGACCGTTGGCCCTGGCTGGCACGCGTCGCCGACGCCCTGGCGCACAGTGCCCCGGTGACGGTCGCGAGTTGTTCCGCTCTCTGCCGTCGCTACCGGGACGCCCTCCGCGGCGAGCGCGCGGACACCACCCATTTCATCCACCTTCACGGCTCGCGCGAGGTCATCGCCGCGAGAATGCGACTGCGCACGGACCACTTCATGCCGACTTCACTGCTCGACAGCCAGATCGCCCTGCTCGAAGCGCTCGAGCCCGACGAACTCGGCACGGTGGTGGACGTGGCGGCCCCGCTCGAGGAGGTGATCCACCGAGCCGTGGCCTACGCGCGCGGCGCCGTCGGGCCGTTGCCCGACAACACCTGATCTCCAAGGAGACTCCCCGCATGACCGCATCCATCGCCCTGATCGGGGCCGGCGCCATGGGCAACGCCATCGGCACACGCCTGTTGGAAACCGGCCAACGCCTGCACGTGTTCGACATCGACCCGGACAAGGTCGCAGCCCTCGTGGCACTCGGTGCCACAGCGGCCGACACCGCCGCCGCTGCCGCCGCCGCCTCGGAGGCCGTGATCCTGAGCCTGAACACCGCCGGGATCGTCGAGCGGGCGGTTTTTGACACTGCCGGAGTGGCGACCGGCGCCCGCCCCGGCACGGTCATCATCGACATGTCATCGATCGCACCCGAGGCCACCCGGACGCTGGCCACCCGCGCTCGCGAAAACGGCTTCGACTGGGTCGACAGCCCGCTGTCGGGCGGTGCGCCCAAGGCCCTGATCGGCGAGCTCACCCTGATGCTCGGGGGCGACTCCGAGCCGGTCGAACGCGCTCGCGCCGTGCTTTCGCACGTGGCGAAGAACATCACCCACATGGGCCCAGCCGGCGCCGGACAGACCACCAAGTTGATCAACCAGGTGCTGTGCGCGCTCGGCTTCGTCGCCGTGGCCGAGGCGACGAAACTCGCCGAGGACGCCGGCATCAACGCGGCGAAAGTCCCGGAGGCCCTCGCCGGCGGCCGCGCCGACAGTGCATTGTTGCAGGAGTACATGCCACGCTACAGCGAGCGCGACTACCGCCCGACCGGGCGGATCGACAACATGGTCAAGGACCTCGGCGGCGCCCTCGACGTCGCCAACGCCGTCGGCACGTCGCTGCCGCTGACCGCGATGGTCGCCGAGCTGCACAAGCTCATGGTGCGCGCCGGTTACGGCGACGCCGATCAGGCCACACTGATGGAGTACTACGCGGGGTTTGGTCGCGACACCGCCGGCTGAGCCCACGCGCGCCGCAGGACGATGCTCACGGTGTCTTGACACGCGAGAGCATCACAAGCTGATACGATGGGCGATTGCCTGTGCCAGACCCATCTCTCATGTCCACGATCCTCTCGGTCGAGAACCTCAGCAAGCGGTACGCGTCGGGGCACGAGGCCCTGACCAGCGTCAACCTGGACATCCGCGAGGGCGAAATCCTCGCCCTGCTCGGCCCGAACGGCGCCGGCAAGACGACACTGATCTCGATCATCTGCGGCATCGTCAACGCGAGCGAGGGGCGTGTCACGGTCGCCGGCCACGACAACGTCACCGACTTCCGCAAGACGCGCAGCCTGATCGGGCTGGTGCCGCAGGAACTGACACTGGGTTCCTTCGACAGGGTGTCCGACACCGTCAGTTTCAGCCGCGGCCTGTTCGGCAAGGGCCGAGATGACGCCTGGGTCGAGCAACTGCTCAAGGACCTTTCGCTCTGGGACAAACGCGACAGCGAGATCATGACGCTGTCGGGCGGTATGAAGCGCCGGGTATTGATCGCCAAGGCACTCGCCCACAAGCCCCGCGTGCTGTTCCTCGACGAGCCCACGGCCGGTGTCGATGTCGAGTTGCGCAAGGACATGTGGGCGATCGTCGAGAAGCTCCGTGCCGACGGCGTCACGATCATCCTGACCACGCACTACATCGAGGAGGCCGAGGCCATCGCCGACCGCGTCGGTGTGATCAGCAAGGGTCAGTTGCTGCTGGTCGAGGACAAGGCCACGCTGATGCAGAAGCTCGGCAAGAAACAGCTCATCATCGAACTGCGTGAAGGGATCGACGGGGTGCCCGACACCCTCGGCGAGTACGACCTCGAGCTTGCCGAGGCCGGTCAACGCCTGATCTACACCTACGACGTGCGCGCCGAGCGCACCGGCATCACACGGCTGCTGCAGGCCATCCAACAGGCCGGACTCGAATTGCGCGATATCCAAACCCGACAGAGCTCGCTCGAGGAGATCTTTGTCAACCTGGTGAATCAAGAATGAACTGGCACGCCGTCAAAGTGATTTACGTGACCGAAATGATGCGCATGTTTCGTACCATGGCACAAAGCGTTGCGTCTCCGGTGATCTCAACCTCGCTCTATTTCGTCGTCTTCGGCAGCGCGATCGGCTCGCGCATCGAAGACATTGACGGCGTGCCTTACGGCGCTTTTCTGGTGCCAGGCTTGATGATGCTGTCACTGCTCACCCAGAGCATCAGCAACGCGTCCTTCGGCATCTTTTTTCCGAAATTCATCGGCACCGTCTACGAGATCCTGTCGGCGCCGATCTCGCATTTCGAGATCCTGCTGGGCTACGTCGGGGCGGCAGCAACCAAATCGCTGATTATCGGCACGATCATCCTGATAACCGCGAGCTTCTTCGTCGACATCCGCATCGCCCACCCGATCTGGATGGTGAGCTTCTTCGTGCTGACCTGCGTGACCTTCAGCCTGCTCGGTTTCATCATCGGCATCTGGGCGGACAACTTCGAGAAGCTGCAGCTGGTGCCACTGCTGGTCATCACGCCGCTGGTGTTTCTGGGCGGCAGCTTCTACTCGATCGACATGTTGCCCCCTGTCTGGCAGACCATCTCGCTGTTCAATCCGGTGCTCTATCTGATCAGCGGTTTCCGCTGGAGCTTCTTTGAGGTCTCCGACGTCAACATCGTGTGGAGCCTGATCGCGGTCGCGGTGTTCCTGTTCGCGTGCCTGTCCGTCGTCGGTTGGATGTTCAAGACCGGCTACAAGATGAAAAGCTGAGGTGCCGCTGTTCACCGACGCGCGTTACGACGGTGTCGCGGGCGGCTTCCTGACCCAGTTCACCGCCGTCGGTTGCCTGTTCAGCTACGGGGTCTTCTTCACGACCTTCGAAACCGAGTTCGGCTGGTCGCGCACGCTGCTGTCGTCGAGTTTCTCTATCGGCATTTTCATGATGGGTGTGCTCGCGATGCTCGCAGGGGTGCTGAACGACCACCACGGACCGCGGGTCCTGATGAGCATCACCGGCACCGCGATCGGCCTCGGGTTCGTCCTGATGGCCTTCATGCAGCAACCCTGGCACCTGATAGCGCTCTTCGGTGTGTTCGTCGCCATGGGCATGTCCACACACGACGTCGTCACGCTGTCGTTCGTCGCCCGCGCTTTCGGAAAACGCCGCGGCCTGTTCACGGCGATTGTCAAGACCGGCACCGCACTCGGTCAGGTGGTGGCGCCACCGCTGGTCGCAGCCGGCATTGTCGCGTTCGGCTGGCGCCACACGGTGCTCGGTCTCGGCCTGCTGGCTGCGGCCATCCTGCTCTACGCAGCGCACCTGCTGGCCGTCGGCGCGGCCGCACACCCGGTCGGCACACCGACAAGCGGATACGCAGCCGACACCGACGCGTCGGAAGTCCGATGTGGCACCCGCACCCGACTGCTCTGGACGCTGTGCCTGATCCAGTTTTCCTTCTTCGCCGCGCTGATGTCAGTGCCGCTGCACATCGCCCCGCACACCGTCGACCTAGGCATGAGCCAGACGCAGGCAGCCACCATGCTCTCGACCATCGGCGGCTGCAGCGTGATCGGGCGCTTCCTGCTCGGCTACCTCGCCGACCGCTTCGGCGGCAAGCTCTCGCTGCTGACGGGCTTCGTGTTGCTGATCGGTTCGCTGTTGGCCTTGCTCGTGATCAGCGATCCCCTCTGGTTGTACGCGGTTGCGGGCGTGTACGGCGTGGCCCACGGCGGCTTTTTCACCGCGGTGTCGCCGACGGTGGCGGAGTACTTCGGATTGCGCGAGCACGGTGCGGTGTTCGGGCGTGTGCTGTTCAGCGGCACCGTCGCCGGCGCCATCGCCCCGATCCTCGTGGGCTACGCCTACGACCAGCTCGGCAACTACAGCTTCTCTTTTGCAGGCCTGGCGATACTGGCTCTGATCGGCTCGCTGCTGTGCCTCACTCTCCCCACGCGAGAGCGGGCCTGAACGCGGGGGGGACGCGCACGCTACTGACGTCTCACCGTCTCACCAGGCACGAGGTGAAAACCGGCGTCAATCGAGGTCTCACAGGGTTCACCCGACAACCGGGCGACGAGGGTCTCCGAGGCGAGCTGGCCGATCTTGAGGTGCGACACGTGCACCGAGGTGAGCCGCTGGTTGAGCACCGACGCCACCGGCATGTCCCCCCACCCCGCGATGCCGATGTCGTCGGGCACCGTCAACCCCACCTTCTGGCAGTACTGCATACCGCCAAACGCCATCGAATCGTTCTGGTAGAAAATGCAATCAACCTCCGCGCCGGTTGCCAGCAACTGTTCGGTGCCGTAGTAGCCCGGGTAGAAGGTTGCCGTGTCGTGCAGGCAAAATTGCCGCGTCAGCTGCCCCTGGCTGACCGAGACAGCCTTGGAGAAGCCCTCCAAACGCGCCGTGGCCGCGTTGGCGGTGTCGTGCGAGGTGCCGACATACGCGAGGTTGCGGTAGCCGAGTTCGGTCAGGTACCGGCCCATCTCGAAGCCGCTGTCAAAGTGGTTGATGCCCACGCTGACGTCGAGCGGGCTGGAATTGAGGTCCCAGATTTCAACAATCGGCAGCCCGCAGCCACGCAGCATTTCGAGGGCTTTGCGCGAGTGCGATCGGCCGGTGAGGATCAGCCCGGCCGGCTGCCAGGACAACACGGTCTTGATCCAGTTCTCCTCTTCCTCGAGCGTGTGCTGCGTCAGGCCGAGCACGCTCTGGTAGCCGAGCGAGCGCAATTTGCGGTCGATGCCCTCGAGCACCTGAGAGAACACCTCGTTGCCGAGGTCCGGGATGGACACACCCACGAATGTCGAGCGGGTGTCGCCGGAAAACACGGTCGCCAACCGGTTGGGCAAATAGCCCAACACCTCGACTTTCTCCAACACCCGATCGCGCGTCGCCTCGGAGTACCCGCCCTCGTTGCGCAACACGCGGCTCGCGGTCATCTTGGACACGCCAGCGGCGTTGGCGACGTCTGACAGGCTGACCTGTTTGCTTTTGATAGCGGCACCCAGCGGCTTTGATAATTCAAGTTTACCGATAACTTAATTCTTGACAACCACGACCAAGAATCGGAACATGCAGGCTACGTTACGGGTAAAGTATGCACAACCGTGCAGGATGATAACGGCTAACCATGGCACACACCCACCCCACCGGGCTGTTTTTTGACCGCATCGACAAGCACTTTGGCGGCACCTACGCGCTGAAGGACGTGTCGATGGCGGTCAGTCGTGGGGAAATCGTCGCGCTCCTGGGCGAGAACGGCGCGGGCAAATCCACGCTGATCAAGATCCTCGGCGGCATCCACCGCGCCGACAAGGGTGACGTGCTGATCGACGGTCAGCCGTACCACCACGCACCTGGCGGTTTCGGCCAGCGTCAGAAAGTCGCCTTCATCCACCAGGACCTCGGCCTGATTGAATGGATGACAGTGGCCGAGAACATGGCGTTGGCGCTGGGTTTCAGCCAACGCGCCAGCCTCATTGATTGGCGCGCAGTCGAACGCTACGCCGCCGAAGCACTTGCGCGCGTCGACTGTGAATTCGACCCCACCGTGCGCGTCGAGGACCTGACGCGGACCGAGAAATCCCTGGTGGCCATCGCGCGTGCCCTTGCCGTCGAGAGTGAATTCCTGGTGCTCGACGAACCCACGGCATCGTTGCCGGCAGACGAGGTGGAGCGGCTGTTCAGCGCCTTGCGCCCGCTTCGCGACCGTGGTGTCGGCATGATCTACGTGAGCCACCGCCTCGACGAGATCTTCCAGATTGCCGACCGCGTCGCGGTGCTGCGCGACGGCATGATGGTGGGCGTCCGCAGCATCGAACACACCACGCCCGAGGAGTTGGTGCAGAAAATCGTCGGACGGAAGGCGCGCGCCACGGTGAAGCTGAAGGGCGAGCCAGGCGAGACGATCCTCTCACTGACGGACTTCGCCTCTGATGGCATCGGCCCACTGACGTTCGCGTTGAAGGCCCGAGAGATTGTCGGCCTGGTGGGCCTGCGGGGCGCCGGGCACGAAACCATCTCGCGTGCGCTGTTCGGACTCGCCCCCTGCACCGGTGAGGTGACACTGAACGGTGTAACGCCCGATCTGCGCTCACCCCGAACGGCGATGGAATCCGGCATTGGTCTCGTGGCCAAAGACCGCACCGAAGAATCGGTCGCGATGAACCTCAGCATCCGTGAAAACACCTTCCTGAACCCGGCGAGCATCGGCCGCTCGCTGCTCAACATCCTCGGCACGCGCACCGAAGCCGACCAGGCCACCGAAATCGGCACCGAGCTCGGCCTCTCGCCCAACGAACCCGAACTCGCCATCGAGGCCCTCTCTGGTGGCAACCAACAGAAAGTGGTCATTGGCCGTTGGCTCGCCACCGGTCGCAAGCTGCTGATCTGCGAAGATCCAACCGCTGGCGTGGACGTCGGCGCCAAGGCCGAGATCTACGCGTTGCTCAACCGCGCCCTGGAAGACGGCGTTGGCATTTTGCTGATCAGCACGGATTTCGAGGAGATCTGCGCCATTTGCCACCGAGCCATCGTGTTCAGCCAGGGGCGCATCGTCGAGGAACTCAGCGGCACCCGCCTCTCGACTGAACGCCTGATCCAGGCCGCGTCGTCCACCAACGCCACACCCCGCACAGGAGCCGTTGATGCAGTCGCTTGAAAGCAGCGCCCTCGAACCCACCGCGTCCGAGCTGCGTGGCCTGCCGCTGGGCAAACGGGTGCTGCGTTTCCTGCCTGCCTACGGGCTGGTCATCCTGATGGTGTTCCTGATCGCGCTGTTCTCGGTGCTCTTGCCCGACACCTTCCCGACCATGCTGAACCTGCGCGCGATCATCTCGGACAAGGCGATCATTGCGCTGCTCAGCCTTGGCGCCATGATCCCGATGGCGGCAGGTCGCATCGATCTCACGGTGGGCTACGGCATCGTGCTCTGGCACATTCTCGCGATCTCCACCCAGACGCTGCTCGGCCTGCCGTGGCCCGCGGCCGTGCTGCTCGTGCTGTGCCTGGGTGCCTTCGTCGGTTTTCTCAACGGCCTGTTGGTGGAAGTCGCCAAGATCGACAGCTTCATCGCAACGCTCGGCACCGGCACCGTGCTCTACGCGCTCGCGCTCTGGCACACCGGCGGCCGGCAAATGGTCGGCCTCTTGCCCGACGGTTTCTACGACATCTCGACAACCTTCGTGTTCGGGCTGCCGATCACCGGCTTCTACCTGCTCGCCATCACGCTGGCGATGTGGATCGTGCTCGAGTTCACCCCGGCCGGCCGCTACCTCTACGCCATCGGCGCCAACCAGCGCGCGGCCCAGCTCAACGGCATTCCCACACGCAAGTACGTGATCGCGGCCTTTGTCGCCTCGGGCACGATGACCGCATTGGCCGGCATCATCCTCGCCTCGAAGCTGCGCATTGGCCAGGCGAGTGTCGGGCTTGAATTTCTGCTGCCCGCGCTCGTCGGCGCCTTTCTCGGCTCGACCACGATCAAACCGGGTCGCGTCAAC
The DNA here is from genome assembly GCA_039196715.1 of Pseudomonadota bacterium. Classification (NCBI taxonomy): domain Bacteria; kingdom Pseudomonadati; phylum Pseudomonadota; species Pseudomonadota bacterium. The sequence continues at coordinate 38,782 of JBCCUP010000016.1, read as the reverse complement.
GTGCTCGGCACGATTGTCGGCGTCGCGATTCTCGCCGTCGGCATCTCCGGCATCCAACAATTCGGCGGCTCCTTCTGGGTCGAGCCGCTCTTCAACGGGGTCACCCTGCTGATCGCCATCGGTATCGCAGGGTACGCCCAACGCAACAAAGGCGCCCGCAAGCGCTGATACACCCTTTTGTCATGAGGACCACACCATGAAACTCACACACACCGCGCTCTTGATCGCCAACGCCGTGCTGCTGTCCAGCGCGGTCGCCGAAACCGCCTGGGACGGGCCCACCACCGGCCCGTCGGCCGCCGCCGGCCAATCCATTGTGGTGGTTGCCGCCGACCTCAAGAACGGCGGCATCCTCGGCGTGACCGAAGGCGTGGAAGAAGCCGCCGAAGCGATCGGCTGGACCGTGCGCATCCTCGACGGTGCCGGCTCCATTCAGGGGCGTACCGCGGCGATCGGTCAGGCGCTCGCGCTCAAACCCGACGGCCTGGTGATCAACGGCTTTGACGCCGTTGAACAACAGGCGGCGCTCGAAGGCGTGACCGCCAGCAATATCCCGATGGTCGCCTGGCACTCCGGCCCGAAGATCGGCTGCGATGCGCCCGGCGGCATCTTCGCCAATATCTCGACCGACGCGATGACCGTGTCAGAAGTCGCCGCAGAGTGGGCGATGGACGACGGCGGCAACGGCATGGGCGCGATCATCTTCACCGACAGCACCTACCAGATCGCGATCGACAAGGCCGACCGCATCCAGAAAACCATCGAGGATATGGGTGGCACGGTACTCGAGTACGTCGACACGCCGATCGCCGACACCTCCACGCGCATGGGGCCGCTGACAATCAGTCTGTTGCAGAAATACGGCGACAGCTGGACGCACGCACTGGCGATCAACGACCTGTATTTCGACTTCATGGGCCCGGCACTCGCCTCGGCCGGTATTTCGGCCGGTGATGGCCCGCAGGCCGGTTCGGCCGGCGACGGCTCCGAAGCGGCGTTCCAGCGCATCCGCACCGGCAACTACCAGACCATCACCGTGGCCGAACCACTCAACCTGCAAGGCTGGCAACTGGTCGACGAGCTCAACCGCGCCATCCAGGGCGAGCCGTGCTCCGGTTACATCACCTCCCCCGCGCTGGTGACGCAAACCGGTCTCGAGAAGATGGGCGACAGCAATGCCTTCGATCCGGACAGCCCGTACCGCGAGGCCTACACCGCGATCTGGTCCAACTGAGCGGCTGACCGCGCGCCGGTGAACTGACCGGCGCACACCTTTCACTTTTGACGGGGTTCGGGCGGTGTTGCCCGAGCCAGGGGGAGCTTATGTCCGAAGCTTTGGTTCAAATGCGCGGCATCTCGAAGCGCTTTGGGGGTGTGACCGCCTTGCAGGACGTCGACCTGGACGCCCACGCCGGCGAGGTGCTTGCCATCGTCGGCGACAACGGCGCCGGCAAATCGACCTTGATCAAGATCCTGACCGGGGTCTACCAACCGACATCGGGAACGCTGCAACTCGACGGCAAGCCCTTGCAGCTCGCAAGCCACGCCGATGCGATCAAGGTCGGTATCGACGCGGTCTACCAAACGCTGGCACTGGCAGACCACCTCGACCCGCCAGCCAACCTGTTCCTGGGCAACGAACTCACCACCTCGGTGTTCGGCGTCACGGTGCTCGACAACAAACGCATGCGGTCCGAGACCGAGCGTGTGCTCATGGACCGCCTCGGAGTGAAGCTCAAGTCACTCGACGCACCCACCGAGAGCCTGTCCGGTGGACAACGGCAGGCGGTTGCCATTGCCCGCGCCGTCTACCACGACGACCTGCGGGTGCTCGTGATGGACGAACCCACCGCGGCACTCGGCCCCCAGGAAACCGCGCGCACGCTGAAGCTGATCAAGACCCTCAAGGCCCAAGGCCTCGCCGTGATCCTGATCAGCCACTCGCTCGACGACGTCTTCGAAGTGGCCGACCGCGTGCACGTGCAGCGACGCGGCCAGTGTGTCGGCGTGGTCAAGACCGCCGAGAGCAACACCCAGGAGGTGCTCGGCCTGATCGTTGGCGCCAAAGAGGAGAACGCGTGATGCAACAGCCTATCGACGCCGAAAAGGCCCCCTGGACCGAACGCATCGAGCCGTACATCGCGATCATCGGCCCGCTGGCGATGATCCTCGCGATCCTTCTGTTCATGGGTGTGGCAGAGCCGACGCGCTACTTCCGCACCACCAACCTCAACCTGATCCTGCTTGACGCGGCGCTCTACATGCCGATGGCGATGGCGATGACCTTCGTGATCACCCAGCGCGGTATCGACCTCTCGATCGGTTCGATCGCCGCGTTGTCCGGGATCCTGATGGCCTTCCTGATCAAGCAGTACGGGTACTCTGTCTACGTCGCCGTGCCGATCGCGATCGCCCTCGGCGCGGTCATGGGCCTGATCAACGGCTTGATCATCACGCGCTTCAACGTGCCGGACCTGATCGGCACGCTCGCGATGGACCTCGTCTACCGCGGTTTCGCCCTGGTACTCGCCAAGGGTCTGGTGCTGGCGCGCTTCCCGGATTTTCTGACCGGTATCGGGCGTGGGCAGATCCCGGGCTTCATCCCGATCCCCGTCATCATCGGTATTGCAACCATGGTAGCCGGGTACTTTGTGCTACGTAAAACCTACTTCGGCCGGTATACCATCGCGATCGGCTCCAACCCCGAGGCCGCTGAACTCACCGGCATCGCGGTCAATCGCCACAAGGTGTACGCCTACGTGATGTGCGGCGCCTGTGCCGCACTGGCCGGCGTGATGTTGACCGGCAAGCTGAACGCGATCCAGGCGACCTCGGCGCCCTACTTCAACCTGCACGTGATCGCGGCTGTCGTGGTCGGTGGCACGTCCTTGTTTGGTGGACGGGCGTCGATGCTGGGGTCCTTCGCGGGCGTGTTGCTGCTCTCGATGATGATCAATGCCCTGGTCACCTTGCGCATCGAGTTCTTCTGGCAGTCGGTGGCCTCGGGCGTGGTGATCGTGAGTTCGGTCGCGCTCTACGCCTGGATTCAGAAAAAGGACCGTGACGGTGCGAGCGGTTGGCTGGCCGGCCTGCAAACACCGGACGGCCAGAAAATGCTGCGGTTCACCGCAGCGCTACTCGGGCTGTTGATAGCCCTCTTGGCCCTCGGTGGCCTCTTCGCCGGCAATCCCAACCCGAGCGGTTGAGCTGGCGCTCGACAGCGGTGCGTCGACGGCGTGGACACACGCCGGCCGACCACGCTGACTTCACACACTGGAAGGAAACGTTATGAACAGACTGATCACAACAGCACTTTTGGCGAGCGTCGCATCCGGCGCGTTCGCCGCCACGCAACTCCCGTTGAAAGAGATGGACGGTATCGCCGACCGGGACTACTGGATTCCGGGCGAAGTCAACGCCGAGGGTAAACTCGAAGCCATGCAGGCGGTCGTCGGCGCGGACGCTGTGCCGTTCAGCGGCACGCAGGACAAGCCGATCCAGATCGCGCTGATCTACCCGTCGGCCGACACCTCGGACTTCTGGGCGCGCAACTACCTTGCCCTGACCAAGCGACTCGACCAGTTGGGTATCTCCTACGAGACCACCGAGTTCGCCAGTCGCCAGATCGAGCACTCGCTGCAATCGACCTATGCCAATCAGGTCGAGCAGGACGCCGACCTCTACGACTACGTGATCTTCGGCCCCTCCGAATTGGCCATCCAAGCCGACAACATCTCGAAGCTGGCCGGCAACGACGGCTTTGCCACCTATGTGTGGGCCTTTCACACGCCGCTGAAGTACCTCGACCCGCAGCCCGACGCGTGGTTCGACTTCTCCTCCGCCGCCGGTGCACTGACCATGTGTGACTACATGATCGGTCGCCTCGGCGAGGGCGTAACCATGGCGATGAACCGCGGCATTCCGGGCATCACCGACAACCAGCGCTCCGGCGACTTCAAGGCTTGTGTGGAATCCAAGGCCGGCTGGACCACGGTGTACGAGCACTACGGCGAGTACCAGCGTGAAGGCGGTTTTGAAGGCACCTCGCTGATCATGCAGGCGTACCCGGAAGCCACCATCATCCACAACGCCAACACGGCCATGGCGATGGGTTCGGTCGAGGCGCAACTCGCCATGGGCAAAGAGAAAGAGATCTTCTCCACAGGTTGGGGTGGCACCGGCCTCGAACTCGAAGCGATCCGCAAGGGCGAGCTCGACGCCACACCGATGCGCATGGGTGACGACGTTGGCGCAGCCACCGCTGAAGCGATCAAGGCCGACCTCGAGGGCCGGGCTGATGAACTGCCATTCGTCTTCCTCGGCCGCATCACCGTGGCGCACGACGAGATGAGCCTCGAGGAAATCGACGCGCTCGAACAGGAAGCCTTCCGCTTCTCAGGCGTCGGCGCACTCGAGCGCTGAACCCTGGCATGGGGCCGGTTGCCACCGCAACCGGCCGCCACGCCACACCGCCGGCCCCATCGGGGCCGGCATCTCGCCTCACTGCCGCTCGTAAAGCGCCTCCAGCGTTGCACTTTCGATCGTGTGGGCGTTGATCAGGTAGCCTGCCAACGCACCCGACGCCGACGGTGGCACATCGAGCGATTCAACCGACAGCGCATGCACGGTGAACCGGTAGCGGTGCACCCCGTGGCCCACCGGCGGGCACGCACCACCAAAGCCCGCGACACCGTAGTCGTTCACCACCTGCTGACCACCGGCCGGCAAGCCCTCGCCCGACGCGTGACCCGCGTTGGTTTCAAGCAGGCGAACCGTGGCCGGCAGGTTGACCACCTGCCAGTGCCACCAGCCGCTGCCGGTCGGCGCATCCGGGTCGTAGGCGGTGATGGCAAAGCTCCGCGTGCCGGCCGGCGGGTTCGACCAGGCCAGCTGGGGCGAGAGGTCGTCGCCGGTGCAGCCGAAACCGGCGAACTCGTGCCTGGCCGACATCGACTCGCCGTGTGCGATGTCCGAGCTGCTCAGGGTGAAGTCCCCCGCCGACACCGACGCGGCCACCATCGCCGCAGCCAACAACAGACCCGTTTTCTTTGTGTTCATCGTGTGCTCCCACACCGTTTGTGTTGAACACACAGCGTGGTGGCGGGCGTCGAATGGCACTACACCGAAACCGGTCAGATGTTCGCCCTATCCGGTCACGTGCGTTTTGCGCAGTGCCGACGGCGTCAAACCGAAGCGCGCCTTGAACCGTGCGGTGAAGCGCGACTGCGAGCTGTAGCCACAGCGCCCCGCAATCACGCCGATCGGCAACGCGGTGGTTTGCAGCAAATGCAAGGCACGCCCGAGACGCACCGCGTCCTTGATGGCCTGCAGCCCCGTGCCCTCCGCGTGCAGGCGGCGCCGCAAGGTTGACTCGCTGACGCCGAGCAGACGGCAGAGCGCCGCGAGCGAGGCCTCTTCATCCGCTTCGCGGCTCAGCAGGTCGTAGAGGCGGTGGCTCAACTCGGAGCGCCCCATCAACCCACGCAGGCCGGTGAAGCCGAGCGCTGACAACACCGCGAGCAGTTCCCGTTTGCGTGCCGCCGTGATCGCCGGCATGCCCCAGCCGACGCTGTCGACCCACTGCTGCAGGCAATCGAGAAACGGCGCCTCCGACACGCCAATGACCTGGGTTGTTGGCGAGGCGGCGACCACCGGCAGCACGTCGAAATCGGCGTAGTCGAATTCGATCAACAGGGCGTGGTAGCGCTCATCACCCGGAATGTTGCGCATGTCGACTGCCGCACTGTCCGAGAGGAACACAAACTCACCGGCGCTGCACACCTGCACGGGCGAGCGCCCGATGTGCTTGCTGCCGCGCAACACCACGACCAACAGCGGTTTGTTGATCGGCACATCCACCAAACGCTGTTCATGCACCGAGGTGTACACCGAGAACGGCACGTCGGTGTTCGAGGCGGTTGCGCGATCGATGCTTGCCACCAGGCGATCGACCTGCGCCGCCGAGAGGGGCGATGCCACACCGTCCTCCAGAGCCTTGATCGCGCTATCCTAGCAAGTCGGCAGACCCGGTGCGCTTTCTCGCCAACAACCGATCACACCGCCGGTTGCGCCTGCCAGTAGCGCGTGATCATGGCGGCGATGGCCGCATCGCGCTCGGCCCGGCCACCGCCGAGTACCAGCAGAAAGCCATTGTTGAGCAGGCTTGCAATACCGTGGATCAGCGACCAGGTCGCGAGCGCATCGATCATGGTGTCAGGGTGCGCATCCGCGTCACGCCCTGCCACCGTGTTGACCAGACCCAGAAGGTGGTCGAAAGCGGCGTCACCCGCCGTCTTAAAGGCCGGGTCGCAGCGGTCGGCTTTCTGGGACGCGAACATCAGAACAAACAACTCGGGGTTGGCCTTGGCAAAGGCCGCATAGCCTTTCGCCGCCGCCACCAACTGGGCGAGCGGTTCGGCCTCCGCCTTCGCCTGCTGCCGACGTTGCGCCTCGACGAAGCGGTGCCAACCGACCACGGCCAGGGCCGTCAGCAGGCCGGTAACATCGTCGAAATGGTGCGCCGGCGCCGCGTGGCTGACGCCGGCGGCACGCGCGACACCGCGCAGGGAAAACTGCTCGATGCCCCGCGCCTTGAGCTCCTGCTCGGCGGCTTTGAGCAACGCGGCGCGCAGGTCGCCGTGGTGGTACCGCTGCTTCTTTGGCTCCATGGGCTCGCTCGCTGCGTTTCGGTTATTTTCGCCCTCAATCTTGACACTGTCAATTTTCAGCACTAGCCTGAGACGCAAATCTTTACAGTGTCTAGTTTGGGCGACGGCCCTCAGGAGCACACCCTATGCCACCGACCACACCCGAGATGGCGTTCAACCTCGCCAACCCGACGGCCCTGTTGGGCTGGATCGTGTTGATCGTCTGGTTGTTCCTGCCTGCCGCCTGGCAACGCCGCAGCCGCTACATCGGCCTCGCGTTGCCACTCGCCTTGAGCCTGCTCTACGCCGCCGCGGTTGGCGTGTATTTCAGCGACAGCGTGGGCGGGTTCGACTCACTCGAGGACGTGATGTTGCTCTTCACCCAACCGGGCATGGTGCTCGCGGGCTGGGTCCACTACCTCGCCTTCGATCTTTTCGTCGGCTGGTGCATCGCGCAGGACGCGGTGCAGCGGCGGGTGTCCCGCTGGTTCGTGGTTCCCTGCTTCGGCTTCACCTTCATGCTCGGCCCGGTGGGCTTGCTGCTCTACACCGCGGCCCGCGTGGCCACACAGATCAACGCCCACCCCATGGAAGCTGCCGCATGACCGCCCACGCCATCGACGCCACGATTCCGATAACCGCCAACCGCATGACGTGGTTGACCGTGTGGACCGGTCACCGCCTGCTCGCCGCCTACACGGCCGCCCTGCTCGTGATCCTGCCTGCCCTGCTGCTGGCGTACACGCTGGACGCACGCACCGTGCTGGACACCAACGTCTGGCTCAAACCCATCAAGTTCGACCTCGCCATCGCGATCTACCTGATCACCCTGTCAGCCTACGCCCACCTGCTGCCGCCTCACTGGAGAACGAGCCGGTGGTTCAACCGCTACGTGGCGGCGATCGCGCTGACCGTGGTGTTCGAGATGGCCTGGCTGATCTACGCCGCCTCCATCGGCGAGCCCTCACACTTCAACCAGACCCACCCCGTGCTCGCGCCGATGTACGGCCTGATGGGCGTTCTCGCGGTGTTGCTGACGTCGCTCTCCGCGGTGTTCGGGGTTGGCATTCTCCGCCACCACGAGAGCGGGGTGCCCGCACTGCTGCGCTACGCCATCGGGTACAGCCTGCTGGCAACGGCTGTCCTGACCGTCCTGACGGCCGGCTACATGTCAGGTGCGCCGGCACAGACGCACGCCGTCCTGCCGGCCGGCGTCACGGCGCTGGAATCGCGCGCGGGTCTGCCGGTGCTGGGCTGGTTGATGAACGCCGGTGACCTGCGTGTCGCGCATTTCTTCTCGACCCACGCGCTGCACGGCGTCCCGCTGGTGGCGTGGGTGATCGTGGCGGTGTTGCCGCGCGCGACAAGCGGTGAAACGCGCACCCCACGTCGGATCGCACTGGCCCTCACGGCGCTGTACGCCGTGTTCGTCCTGGGGGTGCTCGCCCAAGCGGTCCGTGGCCAGCCGTTCGTGTGACGTGCAGGCACTGTCGCGCAGGTGATGCCGGCTGTCACGTGCCGGACACACGGGGCGGGCTACACTCGCTGGCATGGCCAGACTCTCCCCAGACACGCCGACCCTGCACGACGACTTCCTGCTGACCGACGTGCAGTTCGGGCGCGTCACCGAAGTCGGCCGTGGCTCGCGGCTTTCGAACGTCGATTTCGGCGACTACGCCTGCTGCGACCGCTACGCCGACATCGCCAATGCCACGGTTGGCAAGTTCGCCAACATCGCCGCCCTCACGCGGATCGGCGCCACCGACCACCCTCTGCACACGGCCGCCTGCCACCACGTTCTCTACCGGTCGGCGGACTACTGGGACGACGTGGAGCACGACTCCGCGTTTTTCGAACACCGTCGTTCACGCCGGGCCCGCATCGGCCACGACACCTGGATCGGGCACGGCGCCATGATCTAGCCCGACGTGACCCTCGGCGACGGCGCCGTGGTCGCAGCCGCCAGCGTCGTGACCCGCAATGTCGCGTTCTACACGATTGTCGCTGGCACACCGGCCAGCGTGTTGCGGCCACGCCAGCCGGCTGCCATCGCCGAACGCCTGATGGCGCTGGCCTGGTGGGACGGGTCACACGCGGTGTTGCGCGAACGCCTGAACGATTTCCGCACCCTGGACGCCGAAGCGTTCCTCGAGAGGTACGACGGCTGACCGGCGCTCAGGTGTCGAGCGTCAGCGTCACGCGGTCGCCGGCAAACCAGGTGCGACCGTACTCCACCGGCACACGGTCCGGGTCGACATTGACGGCCGAGGTGCGCAGCAACGGGTCGCCCGGTTTCAGCTCCAGGTGTAGGGCCTGGCTTGCATCTGCCAGCACCGCCGTCACGCGCGTGGACGCACGCATATAGTCCACCACGCCGACGCGGCACAGCGCGTCGGTGACCCCGTCGGCAACACGCAACGCGGCCTCGATGCCCACCAGCCGCTCAGCGGGAAAGAGGCTCTCGAAGACGGCGATGGGGCTGTTGTCCGCGAGCGACACGCCGTGGAAGGCGCAGACCGGCGCGCCGACGTCGATGGCGAGTGCCGCCGCTTCGCCGTCGGTCGACGCACGCTGCTCCAGCGTCAGCACGCGCCGGCGCGGGGCGCGCCCCGCCGCCAGCAGGTTCTCGTGAAACCGCACGCGCCGCCCGAGCGGGTATTCGGTCGCCTCGGTGCGCACGAAGGCGCCGGCACCCCGTCGGGTGCGCACCAGCTCGTCCTCGACGAGCGCCAGCACGGCCCGCCGCACCGTGTGGCGGTTGACACCGAAGCGCGCGGCGAGCGCGTGCTCGGTCGGCAATTTGTCACCGGCACGGTAGCGGCCCCGCGCGATGTCGGTGCGCAGTGCCTCGGCGATCGCGCGCCACACCGGCGTCTGGGTTCGGGCGGTCGTGGTCATGTCATGCAGGTTTCACAGAGCGGCGCTATGGTATCCCATCAGATAAGTTGTATAGTTGTCTAGTACTCGAACGAGTGGAACCCGTGAACGACACGACCGACACCCTGAACGACCGGCAGGCCTGGATGAGCCTGCTGGCGAAAGCGCCCGAGGGCCGGGCCGCCGAACACCTGGCGGGGCTCGCGCCCCTGCCCACGTTCACGTGGTTGCGCGCACCCGAGATCGGCAGCGTCATGGTGCGGGGTCGCGCCAGTGGCACGGGCGCACCGTTCAATCTCGGCGAGATGAGTGTCACGCGCTGCAGCCTGCGGTTGTCGAACGGCGCCGTCGGCCACGCCTATGTCCAGGGGCGGCGCAAGCGCTGCGCCGAAGCAGCCGCACTGGTCGACGCGCTGATGCAAACCGAGCAGGCCGACACGGTGCGCACCCAGGTGCTCGAGCCCTTGCGCTCGGCACACGCGACCGCCAAGGCCGCACGGGCCGCCAAGGCCGCCGCGACCAAAGTGGATTTCTTCACCCTGGCACGCGGAGAAGACTGATGGACACGCACGCGCTCGAGGGCGGATTCACGCAACCCGACGTGCAGGCCGCACACGCGTTCCGCGGCATCATGGCCGCCCTGGCCCGACCCGGAACCGTTCACCGGCTGAGCGGTGCGGCACCGCCAACGCCTCTGTCGGCTGCAGCGGCGGCCTGCCTGCTGACCCTGTGCGACACCGACACGCCGGTCCACCTTGCGGGCGACATCGACACGCCCGCCGTCCATGACTGGATGGCCTTCCACACCGGCGCGCCGCGCGTCGACCGCAGCGACTGTGCGTTCGCGGTGGGTCGCTGGGAGCAGCTGCTGCCACTCGCGGACTACCCCGTCGGCACGCCGGCCTACCCCGACCGGTCGGCAACGCTGATTGTCGAGCTCGACGCGCTGACCCAATCGGGCGCCACCTTGCGCGGCCCCGGTATCCGGGACACCGCGCACGTGTCGCTACCGGACATCAGCGCCTTCCAGCGCAACCACCGGCAGTACCCCCTCGGACTGGATTTCGTTTTCGCGTGTGGCGATCAGGTGGCCGCCCTGCCCCGGTCGACGGAGGTGAACTGATGTACGTTGCGGTCAAAGGCGGCGAACGCGCCATCGAGAACGCCCACGCGTGGCTGGCCGAGGAGCGCCGCGGCGACACGGCGGTCTCCGAGCTCGGTGTCGACCACATTCGCGAACAACTTCGACTCGCTGTCAACCGGGTGATGTCGGAGGGCTCGCTCTACGACCCGGACCTCGCGGCACTGGCCATCAAGCAGGCCCGCGGTGACCTGATCGAAGCGACGTTCCTGGTGCGCGCCTACCGCACCACACTGCCCCGCTTCGGCGCGTCCCGGCCGGTCGACACCGCGGCCATGGCCTGCGATCGACGCGTCTCGGCCACCTTCAAGGACGTGCCGGGCGGTCAGGTGCTCGGTCCGACATTCGACTACACCCACCGCCTGCTGGACTTCACGCTGCTCGCCGACGGCGAGCCCGCCACCGCGCCCGTGCGCGACACCGACCCCGAGCCGGTGCCGCGTGTCAGCGATTTCCTCAACCGTGAAGGCCTGATGGAGGCGGTGCCGCAACACGACAGCGAACCGCCTGACCTGACGCGCGAGCCACTGGAAATGCCAGCGGATCGCGCCCTGAGATTGCAAGCCCTGACCCGCTCGGACGAGGGTTTTCTGCTCTCCCTCGCCTACTCGACCCAACGCGGCTACGCACGCAACCACGCCTTTGTCGGCGAGCTGCGCATCGGCGCGGTCGTGGTGGAAATGGACATCCCGGAACTCGGTTTCGCGATCGAGATCGGCGAGATCACCCTGACCGAGTGCGAGACCGTCAACCAGTTCATGGGCTCGAAGACCGAGCCCCCGCAATTCACCCGCGGGTACGGGCTGGTGTTCGGCCACACCGAGCGCAAGGCGATCTCCATGGCCCTGGTCGACCGTGCCTTGCGCTGGGAAGAGCTCGGTGAGGATTTCGTCGGTGCACCTGCACAGGACACCGAGTTCGTGCTGTACCACGCCGACAACATCCAGGCGACCGGTTTTCTCGAGCACATCAAGCTGCCGCACTACGTCGATTTTCAGTCCGAACTGGAACTGATTCGCAAGCTGCGCACCGAGGCCACGGAACACGCCGCCAACCCGCAGAGTGCCGCATGAGAGACGAAGCCTACAACTTCGCCTACCTGGACGAACAAACCAAGCGCATGATCCGACGCGCCATCCTCAAGGGGCTGGCGGTGCCGGGCTACCAGGTGCCGTTCGCCGCACGCGAGATGCCGATGCCCCACGGCTGGGGCACCGGCGGTGTGCAGGTCTCGGCTGCGGTGATGACCCCCGACGACCGCTTCAAGGTGATCGATCAGGGGGCGGACGACACCACCAATGCGGTGTCTATCCGGCAGTTCTTCGAGCGCACGGCCGGGGTCGAGACAACCACGCACACGCGCGAGGCCTCCTTGATACAAACACGGCACCGCATCCCCGAAGTGCCACTGACCGAAGACCAGATCCTGGTGTACCAGGTGCCGATCCCGGAGCCCCTGCGTTCTCTCGAGCCGCGCGAAAGCGAAACGCGCAAGATGCACAGCCTCGAAGAGTACGGCCTGATGCACGTCAAGCTGTACGAGGACATCAGTCGACACGGCCACATTGCGACGGCGTACGCCTACCCCGTCCGGGTCGAAGACCGTTACGTGATGGACCCGTCGCCCATCCCGAAATTCGACAACCCCAAGCTCGGCGAGTGCCCGGCCATACAGCTCTTCGGCGCCGGCCGCGAGCAGCGCATCTACGCGCTGCCGCCCTACACCCGCGTCGTGAGCCTGGATTTCGACGACCACCCCTTCGACCCCTCGAAGGCCAACCACGCCTGCGCGCTCTGTGGCGCGGACACGAGTTACCTCGACGAAGTCATCGTCGACGACGCCGGCAACCGCCTGTTCGTGTGCTCCGACACCGACTACTGTGAAGACCGACGCGCAGCGGGATACCGCGGCAAGGACGCAGCATGAGCCAACCCACCCCCCTGTTGTCGGTGCGCCAACTCGACAAGTTCTACGGCGCGCACATCGGTTGCGCCGACGTCAGTTTCGACCTCTACCCAGGCGAAGTCATGGGCATCGTCGGCGAGAGCGGTTCGGGCAAGTCCACGCTGCTCAACTGCCTGGCCGGCCACCTGCCACCCGACAACGGCGAGGTGGTGTTCGACACCCGCGTCGACGGGCCGCGCGACACCGTCGTGATGTCCGAACCCGAGCGCCGCATGCTCTCGCGCACCGATTGGGCCTTCATTCACCAGCACGCGCGCGACGGTTTGCGCATGGGCGTGTCGGCGGGCGGCAATGTCGGTGAGCGCATGATGGCCGTCGGCGCACGCCACTACGGCAGCATCCGCGACAGCGCACTCGACTGGCTGACGCGCGTTGAAATCGACGAGGCGCGCATCGACGACCGCCCGAGTACCTTCTCGGGCGGGATGCAGCAACGCCTGCAGATTGCGCGCAACCTCGTCACCAACCCGCGCCTGATCTTCATGGATGAGCCCACCGGCGGCCTCGATGTCTCGGTGCAGGCCCGGCTCCTCGACCTGCTGCGCGGCCTCGTGCGCGACATGGGGCTGTCCGCCATCATCGTTACCCACGATCTCGCCGTGGTCCGTTTGCTCGCCGACCGGCTGATGGTCATGAAGTCGGGCTACGTGGTCGAGAGCGGCCTGACCGACCAGGTGCTCGACGACCCACAACACCCGTACAGCCAGCTGCTCGTCAGCTCCGTCCTGCAGGTCTGAGACACCGCCATGATCGAACTCAACGACGTCGCCAAGACCTTCACGCTGCACAACCAGGGCAGCGCGGTGATTCAGGTGCTCGAGGGTGTGTCCTTCCGTGTCGACCCGGGTGAGTGTGTCGCCCTGATGGGTGCCTCGGGCTCGGGCAAGTCCACCCTGATGCGCCTGATCCACGGCAACTACCTCGCCGGTCAGGGCGTCATCCGGGTCGGCGATGTCGACATGGCCTCCGCCGAGCCACGTGAGATCATCGCCACCCGGCGCGAGGTGCTGGGCTATGTCAGCCAATTCCTGCGCGTGGTACCGCGCGTCCCGACCCTCGCGGTGGTCGCCGAGCCGCTGCGTGCGCTTGGCGTGTCCGAGGCCGACGCCGAAGACCGCGCACGCGAACTGCTGCGCGAACTCAACATTCCCGAGGCCCTGTGGTCGCTCTCGCCCACGACCTTCTCGGGCGGTGAACAGCAGCGCGTCAACATCGCGCGCGGCTTTGCCCACGCCTTTCCGGCCATGTTGCTCGACGAGCCCACTGCCAGCCTCGATCCGGTCAACCGCGAAGTGGTGTTGTCGCTGATCGAACGGGCCAAGGCCCGCGGTGCCGCGATCGTCGGCATTTTCCACGACACGGAGGCGCGAGACCGGGTCTGCGACCGGGCGATCGACATAAGCGCCTTCACACCGGAGCAGGCAGCGTGAACCGCGACAGCCTGGACGCAGGCCGGCTGATCGCCGTCGTCGGGCCTTCCGGCGTCGGCAAGGACAGCGTCATCGACGGCATGCTCGCAGCCGACACGCGACTGCGGCGTGTGCGCCGTGTGGTCACGCGCGAAGCCGGTCTACCCGGCGAAGACCACATACCGATGGACGCCGAAGCCTTCGGTGAGGCCGTGTCCGCCGGCGCCTTTTGCCTGCACTGGCACGCCCACGGGCTGTCCTACGGCATCCCCTTGCACGTGCTGCGCGACGTGGCGGCCGGCGAGCACTGCGTGGTCAACCTGTCTCGAGACGCGGTGCGCGACGCCGTGGCCCGGTTTCCAGCCGTGATTGCCTTGCATGTCACGGCACGCCCCGAGACCATCGCGGCGCGGTTGGCCCAGCGCGGCCGCGAGAGCCTCGACCAGATACGGCACCGGCTCGCGCGGTCGAACCGACCGTTGCCGGACAGCGTTGATGTTGTCCACATCGCGAACGACGGTTCGCTCGACGACGCGGTCGCAGCCGCCTTGCGGGCGCTTCAACCGGTCAGCGCGTAGCGCTCGATGAGCTCAAAATGACCATCCTCGCGCTCACCCACCAACGCCAAGCTCGAAACGGTGTACGGCGCCGGCAGGGCGGGCAGGAAGGACACCACCGTGGCATACCACGCGTCGAGCGCGTCGGCGCCAAGGACGCCGGTCAAGGTGATGTGGAAGCGGAAGGCCTCCAGCACGTAGGGGTAGCCCCATTCCAGCAACAGCGCGTCCTGGGCCGGTGTGAGGCCGACGGCACGCCGCCGCGCCATCTCGGCGTCACTCGGCATCGCGCGAAAGCAGTCCAGCGCCGTCACGCAGCGCGCCGCGAGGGCGGATACGTCGCTCGCGTCACCCACCGGCACCAGCGCGAGAAAGCGTCCGAGCGTCGCGACGCGCAAGCCATCGCAGCGCGCAGGTGCCGTACACAACGCAAGCGCGGCAACGGCCTCTTTCAGGGCATCGAGATCGACGCCGTCCACCAGACGGAACGGGGCTTTCAGCGTGCCGTGGAAGCCGTATTTCCGCGGTGTCATCGTGACGTCATCGAGGCCGGGCAGCGTAGGCGAGTCGCACACCGTGCCGCGCTCTGCGTCCCAGCCGAGCCACGCGGCACCGTGCCGCGCCAATTCGGCATCCGCCGGCAGATCGTACAGTGCAAAGCGAGAGTAGGTCATGACATTATCCCTGGCTGCTGACCGTATAGCAGCGGCAGATGACAGCGCCGTGTCAGGCACCGTCAGTCTCGCCAACGCCAACCTGGTATTGCAAGACCGTGTACTGAGAGGGTACGTCAGCGTCGAGGACGGTGTCATCACGGAAATTGGCGAGGGCGCCCGCGTGCCCGACGGCGGCGTCGACTGCCAAGGCGACCACGTCGTGCCGGGCCTCGTGGAGCTGCACACCGACAACCTCGAGCGCCACATCGAACCGCGGCCGGAAGTGCACTGGCCATTGACCGCCGCGATCATCGCACACGACGCCGAGCTCGCTTCAACCGGCATCACGACCGTGTTCGACGCGCTGCGCGTCGGCTCGATCGTGTCGCGCGATGTGCACTACGGCGCCTACGCGCGCAAGCTCGCCACGGCATTGCTGCGCGCACGTGCCGCAGGGGTGCTGCGCATCAGCCATTTCCTGCATCTGCGCGCCGAGGTGTGTTCGGAAACCCTGACCTCGGAACTGGCCGAATTCGGCCCGGCCGACCGGGTTGGTATCGTCAGCCTGATGGACCACACACCGGGGCAACGCCAGTTTCGCGACCTCGACGCCCTGAAGGTGTACCTCGGCAAAAAACGCAACATGAACGACGACGCGTTCCGCGAACACGTTGCCGCCCAGCAGGCACTGCATGCCCGCGTCGGCATCCAACACGAAGTCACGGCCGTGGCCGAGGCGGCCCGCTACGGCGCGGTGCTCGCAAGCCACGACGACACCACCGCAGCTCAGGTGGCGACGTCCCACACACACGGCGTGCAGATCGCGGAGTTTCCGACCACAGTCGAAGCGGCTGCCGCCTGCCGCGAGCACGGTATCCACATCATGATGGGCGCGCCCAACATCATCCGCGGCGCGTCGCACTCGGGCAATGTGTCGGCGCGCGCGCTCGCCGAGGCCGACCTGCTCGACATCGCCTCGTCGGACTACGTGCCCGCTGCGCTGCTGCTGTCAGCATTTCGTCTGGCGGACCTCTGGCAGGACCTGCCGCGCGCGATCAACTGTGTCTCGCACAACCCCGCTGTCGCCAGCGGGTTGCTCGACCGCGGCCGCATCGCCGTAGGGTGCCGGGGCGACCTGCTGCACGTGGCCGTGCACGAGGGCACGCCACGCGTGCGCAGCACCTGGTCGAAGGGCACGCGCGTCTAGCAGGTTGCTGAAAAACGTAGCGAGAGACTCAAGTACAAGGCGCGAGCAGCGCAGAGGCCGAGACATATCAAGCAGATAGGCTCGGTCCGAGCAGCGCAGCAACGCGGTAATTGAGGCTCGCAGTAGTTTTTCAGCATCCTGCTAGCGCGCTCCCCAGTCCGGTTCAGGTCAGAGCGCGCCCTTGGCTTTCGCGAGACCGTAGGCGCACAGGGTGGTCGAGTCCTTGACCTCGCCCGATGCGATCATCGCCTCGAACGTCTCCACCGGGAACGCCCGCGAGATCAGCCCCTCCTCCTCCTGGTCGAGGCGCGTTTCGCCAGCCGACTCGAGCTCGCTGGCGAGGAACACCCAACACGCCTGGTTCGAGTACCCGGGCACCAGGTGCACCTGCCCGAGGCAGCGGAGCCGGTGGGACACCAGGCCGGTTTCCTCGCGCAATTCGCCGGCCGCGAGCGCCTCGATCGGCGCGTCGGGGCGTTCCTCCCAGGCGCCCTGCGGCGCCTCCCAGAACCGCGCGCCCACCGGGAAGCGGTACTGCTCGACCAGGTGAATCTCCCCGCGGTCGATCGGCAGCAACACCACGCAATTGGGTTTCTCGACCACGCCGAATATTCCCTCGGCGCCGCTCGGGCGGCGAATGCGGTGTTCGCGCACCGTCATCCACTTGTTCTGGTAGGCAACAACGCTGTCGATCGATTCGATTTCAGCCACGGCGGGGTCTCTTCGTGTGCGGTCGTGCAGCCACCGGGGGCGGGCTGCATACTGAGCATAGTCCGAGACCCCACCCACTCGCCGAGCGCACCCATGCACCGAGCCGACGCCAGCGAAAACAACCTCGCGTGGTATTGCCGCGTCATGGACGCGCACGGCCTCGCCTACGCCTGCGACGCCGACCTCTGGGCACTCGCGCGCGACCGCGCGCCGCCCTACTACTCCGACATCGTCACCCGCGTTGCAGGTGACCCCGAGCGGCAGCTCGCTGCCATCGACGCCATCGTGGCAGAGCGCCGACCCCACCCGCTCGGCGTGGCCGACTGTGCGGCCGCGCTCGACGTCGCCGCCATGGCAGCGCTGGGCTTCAGGATCCTGTTCGACGCCGAGTGGTTTGGCGTCGATGACGCGGTCAAGCCCGAGCGGGAGACCGCGTTGCGTTTCGAGCGGGTGACGACCGCACCTGAACTCGCCGATTGGGAAGCCCGGTGGCGCCAGTGGTCACCCTCACCTGCAGGCCGCGTCTTCCCACCCGCCGTGTTGCAGCATGCAGACAACGCCTTCTGGACCCTCCGCGATCGCGAGCATGCCGTGGGCGGTGCGATCACGCACGTAGACCGACACGGCATCGGCCTGTCCAATGTGTTCGTCGGTACCGAGCCTGCCCGCGCGGGGGTGTTGCGCGACGCCGTTCGGCACGCGATGGCGCTGACAGACGACCGCCCTGTTGTGGGCTACGGTGACGCTACCGACCTCGACGACCTCGCGCCGCTGACGGTGTCGCCTTTGGGTCGCCACCGCATCTGGTTGCACCAGTGACCCGATCAGCCGTCGCGTGTTGGCCACAGAAGACAGCGATCAGTCGCTATACTGCGCTGCCTACCCGCGCGGTGTCTGACGCGGACGCCGACCTGACCCCTGAGTGACTCCCATGAAATTTGTTCTCATCCTGATCGCCGTTTTCCTTGTCGCGTACATCGCGATGCAGTTCATCGGCAGTGGCAAAGCCAAGGAGAACATCGCGCTCGGCAAGCAGTTTCTCGATGCCAACGCGGGCGAGGACGGCGTCGAGGTGACGGCGTCCGGCTTGCAATACAAAGTGCTGACCGAGGGCAGCGGATCTGACCACCCCGGCGCGCGGGACCGGGTGAAGGTGCACTACCACGGCACACTCATCGATGGCACGGTGTTCGACAGCTCGGTTGACCGCGGCGAACCCATCACATTCGCCTTGAATCAGGTGATCCCGGGCTGGACCGAAGGCCTGCAGCTCATGGTCGAGGGTGAGAAAACACGGCTCTTCATCCCGAGCAACCTCGCCTACGGCAACCGCGCGGCGGGCAAGATCGCACCGGGCTCGACGCTGGTCTTCGACGTCGAGTTGTTGGCGATCAACCCCGACTGAACACCGCCGCACGGCGCCTCATCAGGCCCCGAGCATCTCGCGCACGGCGCGCGCCGCTGAGCGCGCCGCGGTGTGCACACTGCTCCAGTCGTCGCCCTCGGTGTAGGCCGTGCCGGCGAAATACAGCCGCTCGCCCACGCGCTTGCCAAGGGTGCGCACGCGCCGCCAGTTCTCGTGGCTGACCACGTAGGCGCCGTTGATGAAGGGCTCGGTGTTCCAGTTCTGGAAGGTGTGCTGCAGGTAGTGGCGTGAGGCCTGCCCCTCAAAGAGGGCGTCGAGTTCCGCCAGCATGTAGGCGATCAACGCGTCGTCGTCGAGCGTGACGTAGGGCAGCGTACCGGTGCCGACGGCGAAGAGCCCGAGCACGTGCCGGTCGACACGTTGCCCGTAGGCCGCGTCGTAGTACAGCTTCTGGCCCGCCGTTTCGGGCGTGATCTCGAAGGCGACAGCCGCCGGGTAGAAGGTCTTCGAGAACTCGATGAAAGCCTTGCAGCCGTCCCAGACGCGCACGCGGTCGATCGCCGTTTGCTTCCAGCCCGGCAGCGGCGGCGAAAAGGCAATGGCACTGCGCTGCAGCTGTTTGACCGGCACGGTGACAACCACACGCTTGGAGGTGTAGGCGGCTTCCCGCGTGCGCACCACCACCGCGTCGGCGGTGTAGTCCACCGACTCGACAACGGCATTGTAGCGGATGTGCTCGGCCACCGACGGCAGGATGTAGCGCTCGTAGAAATCGAGCCAGGTGGCGCCGATGAACTTGCTTTCGATCGCGAAGCCGATGTCCCGCATGGTGTAGCGATCGCCTTCGAAGAGCGCGTAGTCGGTGCGCGGGTTGTATTGCGTGGTCGGCACGTCGACGTCGACGGTGTCGTCGTTGACGATCTCCTCGAGGATGTCGGTGTCGACGTGGATCCACTCGGCGCCGAGCGGGACCGGGAAGTCGACAAAGTCGGCCGTGCGTTTCATGCGGCCGCCGGGCTGCGCCGCCGCCTCGAGGATCGTGAAGGGGATGCCGAGTTGCTGCAGCAGATAGCCCGTCGTGAGGCCTGCCGCACCCGCACCGATGACCGTGACGCGCCCGACTGTCGTCGCCCCCGCCGGGGTGCCCGCGCAGGCGGCCAGCGCCGCCGCCGCGGGTGCGCCGAGCCCGAGCGCCCTCGCCATCGCCAGAAACCGCCGCCTGTTCACTGTCGTCTCCCCGTTGCCGCGTGCCACCAGCCGCGACATTGTACGCCTGCCGATGTCTGGGTGCGTGCGCAGGCGTGTCGCGGGAGCCAATCGCACCACTGCAGCCCGGACGCCAAACCGGCAGAATAGTGATCCACCGCATCGCGCTTTCGTGCGAAAACCGAATGCAGTCCCCATATTTGGCCTGTTGCCTTGCACGGGCTTCGGTACACTAGGGTGAAACGCTCTGTCTGGGGTCTGTCGTGTCTGTCCTGGGACGCTTGCTACGCATCACGTTCTTCTGCTACATCCTCGGCGGCTGCCTCGCGGCGGGGATCCACATCTCGATTGTGGCCGGACTGGTGGAGCTCGCCGCGGTCGACAAGGAGGACGCCAACTCCATCGGCTTTATCTTCGGCGTCATCGTGAACTACCTGTTTCAGGCCTTCATCACCTTCAGCAGTGAAGTGCAGTACCACTTGCAGCAGTTTCCGCTGTTCGTCGGCTTCGCCGTGATCGGGCTTGGCATCAACCGTTTCATCTTCAGTTTCAGCATCCACGAGCTGCACGTGCAGTACCTGATCGCGACAGCCATGGCCATCGGCGTGGTATTCCTGTTCAACTTCACCTGCAACAAGCTCATCACCTTCCGCCGGCCCGGCGACACCCGCCCACCGCCTGACTAGCTCGCGCCGCGACGCCTGTGGTCACCGCAGCGGCGCGCGTTCCCAGGCCGAGAGACGCAGGGGCACTTCGGTGCAGCGTGCCAGCAGCAACACCCGCCACCGATCAGCTGGGGAGAAGGTCTCCGCTGAGTCTTCACCAACCGACAGGCACACGTCGAAACCGCGCAGTCGCAGTTGCCCGTTCGACTGCCAGTCAAAGCGCTGCAGACGTGATGCGTCGAAAAACGCACTCTGGTGACCGCACGGGCGCAGCAACACCGCCGTCCCGGGCAACACCGTGTTGTTGACACCGAAGGCCGTCACGCACACGCCGGGACCGGGAAAGCGCAGCCAGCCCTCGCGGCTCACGCGCACACTGCTATCCGGCGTGGGGCCGGATTTGCAGTTGTGTGCAAACAACGGCAGGTCGAGGCGCAGGTTCGAGCCAGTGCCCACGATGTCCAGGCAATAGCCATCACGTGGCCGGTCGAGGCGGTCCTGCAACCGCACGTGCACAACGTCACGGGCAGCGGCCACGGTGGTTGCAACGGCGAAGAACACGCAGAGCGCACAGCGCCAATCGATTGTCATACCCCGCCCCCGTCTCGTCATCTCACCCTCCGGCCTCGACACCACCGCCAGTGTGCAACAACACGGCCACAGACACCCGGCTCGAAAACGGTACACCCGCGCCCGCGTTTTGCGAACTGCGTCACATCTGTTCCCGCCTGAAATGGGCATTCTGTCTCAAAGTCGAAGCACACCTTGAGAAAAATGAAAGTGCAGTCACAAAACGGCGTCACCGGCCCGGCCCGCACCCACCTGCGCCGCGTCTTGTCCACGTCCCTGGCACTGGGCGACACCGTCGTCGGCATGGATTGCCCCTGGGACACCGACGACGCGCCACGCCAACGGTTCACCGTGGAGCGGGAGGCCGAACTCGCCGTCCTGCACGCGCTTGAGCAGACCGTGTACATCGAAGTCGCCCCGACCCGCGCGAGCGACGCGGACGGCGGTGACGGCTGCCGCGAACTGCCCGACACCGACCTGCCGTTGGTGGTGTGGTTGGAG
This sequence comes from Pseudomonadota bacterium, assembly GCA_039196715.1. Lineage (NCBI taxonomy): Bacteria > Pseudomonadati > Pseudomonadota > Pseudomonadota bacterium. Next base: position 17,303 of record JBCCUP010000016.1, on the reverse strand, counting down.
ACCGACCCGGAGGCGAGCACATCGCCCGACCCGACAGACACACGCCCGTGGTGGCAGCGCGCGTGGTACCGACTTTGGCCCAAGCGCGCCACGGCCAGCGGGTCGAGCGACTGACCCGCGTCAGTAGGTGTAGGCGTACGACAGCATGAAGATGTCGATGCCGTGGTTCGGCTCCTTCATGTTGGCGTTGGAGTAGTGCATGTACCGAAAATTGAGGTCGTGCGCGTTGTCCTTGCCGAAGGTCAACCCGACGCCCAAGCGGTCTTCGAACTGAAACCGCGTCGAGAGGTTGCGGAAGCGGATGGTCTTGTCGGACAGGTAACCGACGCCGATACCGAACTCGGCGTAGGGTTGCACGCGGGCCCCGCCGACGAAGTGGTAGGTGAACACGGGTGAGTACGCGACGCCGGTGATCGACTCCTCGCCGGTCCACCAGTGGTTCAGTGACACCTCGTGAAACCCCGACACGAAGCCGCGCTCGGTTTCGTACCACCGCCGACCGAACGCCAATTGCAGCCCTGACCTGAAAATCGCGATCGAGTCTCGGCTTTCGCCAACGCCGTAGACAATGCCGTCAAAGGCGGGGGCGGTGCCGCTCCACACGCTCGCCGCGCCGGCGAACAGAATCGGGTACAAGGTCGAATGCCAAGAGCGCACGTCCGCTTCCACGGGCTGGGTCACAGGGCGCGAAAGCCTACCACGAGCGGCACCGGCCGGCACCCCGCGCCGGCGCCAGCGCATTGGCGATGCTCGGGCGGGCTCAGTCGGTGTTCTGACCGATGCGCCAGACCACGCCGGTGGGGTCGCTCAGGCAAAAGTCGCGCATGCGCCACGGTTGCTGCTCGACCGGAGACAGCGTCACGCCGTAGCGCTCGACCACGCCGGCGTCGTCGATGTGCTGCCACCAGGCGTCGACGTCGGTCACCAACAGGTGCATGGTGAAGTCCTGCGCCAGCCCGTCCGTGCAGAAATCCTGCAACAGGAAGCTCGCGTTGCCCCGGTAAAAGTAGGCAACGCCCCCGCCCTCGGACGCCATCGTGAAACCGATGTCGGTGTAGAAGCGCTTGGACTGTGCGAAGTCGCGTGCGGGCACGAAGGCCTTGATTTCAGTGACGTTGAGTGCGTCCACAGCGGCGACTCCGGTTGGGTGCCGCCACTCTACCGCGTTGCGGGCGCCGCCGAGGGCGCGTCCGTGTGGACCTGCGCGCGCTGTCGACGTCGATCCCGCAAACTGCGCATCACGGCCCGCGCCTCCGCAGACGGGGCCTGCTCGACCCGCCGGTAGCGGGAGCCGTCAGTCTCGCGGGTCAGCAAACCGCACGCGATCAAGGTGCGGCGCAACGTGGCCGGGTCGCCGAACAGGTGTTCACCCTCCAGCACACGGTTGATGTCTTTTTCCGAGAGCTCGGTCGCGGCCGGCAGCACCGCCCAGAGCCCCCAAAGCGCCAAGGTCTGCACGGCGCGGCGGGTTGGCCATTGCTGCAGTCGGCCCTCCGCGTCGAACTGCCGCAGCGAGCGCTCTACTGCGCGCACATCGGTGGGGGGCGAGTCCAACGGTGGGTTGGGCCGCCGCGTTGCTGTGGTCGCGGCACGCATGTGTTGTGCATTCTGGAAGCCCGCCGAGCGGGCCACCATGTTCAGCAGTGTGAGGTGGGCGGGGCTGGCGTCACCGAGTTGGCGTGACAGCGCGCGCGTGAACGCCGACAGATCGTCGACCTGAAGCGGAACGGGTTTCTTGCTCATGGTGCATCCACAGCGGGCGCGCTGGGTGATCGCTGGTCGCTGACTTGACGGTACGGCGCCCTGTGACGTGCGGAGCCTGAAAAATATGACGCGGCAGGTTTAGCTCTCCCGGAGGAGCAGCGACGCCTGGGGAACTGCCGACCCGCCGCCATTATCCGGCGCACGCCAAAATGCCGTCAAGCCGGGCACCCGCCACGCCGTGCAGAACACCAGCCCACGGCACACAGACACACCGCGCGCGGCGTTGTAAGGTGGCAGCCACACCCTTCTGCGCTCGGAGCCCCCCCGCCATGGCCGTGATCGACCGGATCGCCGACTTCTCCGACGACCTTGTCGCCATTCGACGCGACATCCACGCCCACCCCGAACTCGGCATGGAGGAAGTCCGCACCTCGGCCCTGGTCGCCGAGCACCTCGAAAAGTGGGGCATCACCACCCACACCGGCGTCGGCAAGACCGGCGTGGTGGGCGTGCTCGAAGGCACCGCGCCCGGCCGCACGATCGGTCTGCGCGCCGACATGGACGCCTTACCGATACACGAGCAGACCAACCTGCCCTTTGCCTCCAAGAACCCGGGCGTCATGCACGCCTGTGGCCACGACGCGCACACGACCATGCTGCTCGGTGCCGCGCGTTACCTCGCCGAAACCCGCAATTTCAACGGCACGGCGGTGTTCATTTTCCAGCCTGCCGAAGAGGGGCTTGGCGGCGCCCGCGCGATGCTCGCCGACCGGCTGTTCGAGCGCTTCCCCTGCGACGAGATCTACGGCATGCACAACAAGCCGGATGGCAAGCCCGGTACCGTCGGCATCAAACCCGGTGTTGCGATGGCCGGGGCGGATTTCTTCGACATCACGATCAACGCCTCGGGCGCGCACGCCGCCATGCCGCACGTGTCGATCGACCCGATCGTGATCGGCTCGTCGCTCGTGCAGCAGCTGCAGAGCATCGTCAGCCGCAACGTGCCGCCGATCAGCTCGATCGTGCTGTCGGTGACCCAGATTCACGCCGGGTCAGCGTACAACGTCATTCCGTCGCAGTGTGCCATCGCCGGCACCATGCGCTACTTTGATGCCGAGCTCGCCAAGACTGTGCGGCAGCGGATCCGCGACCTGTGCGCCGGCGCGGCCACCGCCTACGGCGTCGACATCGACGTGGACATTCGCGACACCTTTGACGTGTTGGTCAACGATGAACCCCTGTCGCAGGTGATGCTCGACGTCGCCGCCGAGGTGGTCGGCGACGACCAGGCCAATCTCACCCCCGACCCGGTGCTGGGCTCGGAGGATTTTGCCGACATGCTGCGCGCCGTGCCCGGCGCCTACTGCACGGTCGGGCACGAGGGCACCGTGCCGCTGCACAACGAGGGCTTCATCCTCGACGAGAGTTGTCTGCCCATTGGCGCGTCGATCTACGCGCGGCTGATCGAAACGCGGACGGCGGCCTGAGGCACCGTTTGCGTCAGCCCACCATCGGGCGCAGGCTCTTGGCCATCACGGTCGCGTCTTCCACACCCTGGTAGTAGCGCGGCACGCGGCCGAGCGCGTGGTAGTCAAGCGCACGGTAGAACGCTGTGGCGCGGGCGTTTCGGCTGCGCAGTTGCACGAACACGTTGTAGCAGCCGGCCGTGTCCGCGACGTTCTCGAGCCACCGCACCAGTTCCGAGCCCACGCGGTGGCGACGGTGCTCTGGCGCCACCGCGAGCAGGTCGAGGTTGGCCTGGTTGCGCCGGTAGGTCATCACGCCGAAGCCCACGAGCACCCCGTCGCGCCGCGCCACGACCGCATTCTTGGCCGGATGGCGAATCACCTGCACCAGCCGCTGCGGTGTGTAGCGCCAGCCGAGCCCGTGTTCGATCTCGTCACGCGACAGGACGCTCATCGCCGCGGCATCGGATTGCTTGGCCAATTCGAGTTGCAGGGTGTCAGTGGACATGGGGTCACCGAAGCTATGGTGTGGCGCGGCGTGCCTAACATGCAGGCGCGCAATGCAGATTCAATCACGCCACGCTGCCACCGGGGCTCCGGAGCACACGCACCCCGGTAGACAGCGGCCCACCCAACAAATTCAGTGCAACGGCGGTGGGGTCAGTGTTCTTGCGGCACCCGCGATCGGCGCGTTTCAGATCGGGCACACATAAAAGACGCGCTGAGGCGCGTCTTGTCGTCGGTTTCGAACAGCCCCGTGCAGGCCCGCAGGCCTGCACGGGGCCTGGCTGTGTCAGTTCACTGGCAAGCTGAGGGTGATGGAGTGGTCACCGTCGTAGCTGCGGAACACCTTGCGGCCCGACACCGGCAGCTGGAAGTTCATGCCCATGCCGGGCAGGTAGGCGTCGTCCAGCACGATGCTGTCAACCGAGATGTCCATTTCCACCCAGCCCGTGACGTAGGGCACCGTGTCGATCAGGTGCTGGCGGTCGGGTCCGTTGGCCATCACGGTGATCCAGCGGTCGGTTGGTGTCAGGTTGCGGCGGTTGGTCCAGGCGCTCTCGCCGTGCCAGCTCGGGCGCACGGTCTTGGCTGTCACGTGGTAGCTCTTGATCCAGGTGTTAGAGCCCTCGATGATCACGCCGTTCTCGTCTTCGAAATACAAGTTGACTTCAGCCGGGATCTGCGGCGTCCAGACGTCAATGTTCCAGGTCGAGAAGTGCGACACCTTGCCCGCTGCACTGTAACCCGAAGACGAGCCGACGTCGGCTGACACCACCGCGAAGCCCTCTTCTTCCCAGATCATGTCCTGCGGGTCGTAGTGCCAGAGCGGCATCACATCACCGGCCTGCGCGGGCAGCGGCACACCGTTGTCGTTGGTGATGGTGTAGGGCTCGAGCAGGTCCATCTTGATGGTTGCTTCCACACCGGCTCGCAGCTGCAAAACCTGGTCACCCTGGTAGAAGTGGAAGTCGCTCATGCCAAAGGACGTGATCGCCACTTCTTCTGTGCTGTTCACACGCGTGCCGATCATGTCGGGCACCCACGCACTGTTGCCCGCGTAGTCCTGGATGTCGATCTCGGTGATACTGACGAAGGCGTCGCCGGTCGCAATCGTGCCGTCGGGCAACTCGAAGGCGTTCGGCGGCACGGTCACGGACGTGCGGGTCGAGCTGCCTGCGTTCTTGAGCTCGCCACCGACGTCGAGGTTGAACGCGACCGGTGCGGTGCGTGTGCCGACGTCGACGTCCGCTTCAACCGACTCGATCTGTGCGGGCACGAAGACACTGAGGCTCTGTTCGACGATGTTGTCGCCGCGGAAGTCGACGATGACGGTGCGGTCGTCGTCCGAGGCTGGCAGGTCGATGCGGTACTGGCTGGCCGCGTCAACGGTGGTACTGACGTCACTGCCGCGCACCGAGACCCGGATCTCGCCGACTGGCAGCAACGACGCACTGGTGCGCACGTCGCCCTGGATGGTGGTGTCGGATTGCACCGGGGCACTGAGCTGACGGGAACCGGTGGTGTTGTCTCCGCCGCCACAGGCGGCCAGGAGCAGTGCGGCGGGGACAAGCAATACGTGCTTCTTCATTGTGGTTTTTCCTACTGAACGACCAGTGCTGCGTGAAACATGGCCCGCAGCCGGAGCCGATTGGGGTTGAGTTGTTGCTTTTCTTCGCGGCGTCGCCCCGGAGGGGTCTGCAGTCGGGTGTGGGGAGGACTTGAGCACTACCCCGCACACGCACTTCAGGTATCGGCGTTCGCTTGAATGCGATTGATAGGGCTTGTGTGACGCCCGTCACAAAACGCGTGTGACGCTGGTCACACAAATGCACCCAATGCGGCATGGGTCAGAAAAACCGCGGTTTTCTGTGTGCGACGCGTCTAAAAACACCGTGGAGAAAACGTGACGCAAGACGCGTCGGCTGTCGCCATAGAGGCCACTCGACGGGCGACGCCGAACTGGATACCCAGCGGGAATCGAACACGCTGTGCCGGGTTGGCACAATGACGGCGTGGCGATACAACGCCCTAGGGCGGATCTTGCAACAGCGTTCGAGCCGCGCGCAGCCCGGATTCGATGGCACCATCGAAGAACCCGCGCCAACCCGAGGCGATGTCGGCTCCGGCAAACACGAGCCTGCCCTCGGGCCGCTGCGCCTGCAGCAGGTACCGCGACGTCTGACCGGGCCGGAGGCCACACCAGGTGCCCTGCGCGTAGGGGTCGGCCACCCAGTCGTGGTGAAACAAGTCGATGACCTCCAACTCAGGCACAAACGCGCGCAGACCGCGTTGAACAATGGCTACGTTGTAGGGCGCCAGCTGGTCATTCACCAGCATCACCACCAACAGCGTTTCGTCGGGCCGCGCCTCCTGCACGATCACCGTGCAGATCGCCGCCTCGCCGTCGGCGGCGAGGTTGAGGTCGGGCCAGTGCCCTTTGACGCGCACGTAGAGCTTCTGGCCCTTGCCAGTGTGCTCCTCCTGGCTCAGGGTGCGTTTCTCCGTCGACAAGGGCGGGTCGAAATCGATGTCTTTCCAGGTGTTGAGCGGTGTGGCCACCACAGCGTGCCGTGCCGTAAGCTGGCATCCCGAGACGGATGTCAGCACAACCCCATCTGACGACTCAGTCACCGACCGTACTGGCCAGTTCAGCCGCACGTCGGCATCGGCGTCGGCCAACATCGCGTCGATCAAGCTGCAGGTGCCTCCTTGGAATTGCAAGCGCGACGCTGACGACAGATACACCTCGACATTGAAATGGCTCAGCGCGTACCAGCGCAGGAACTCAACGTAGGCGCCCTGCGACGGGTGGTTGTGGCTCTGCATCGCCAACATGCGGTGCAGCATCGCACGTTGCAGGTCGGGCAGTTCGAGCTGGTCCATGCGGTCCTGCGCCGAGAGGTGGTCCAGCGCACAGACCACGTCCCAGGCATGCGTCGGGTCAAATGGCCGAGGGAACACCCGCCGTGCTTCGTTTGCGAAATCCTCGATCACCGGTTGCAGCGCGGCCAGGTTGTCGCCGAGCGCTCGGGTCACACGTTTGCCGCCGACCAGGGCATGCACACGGGACTCCGGCGAACTCGGCCACCCCGGCCGCTCGAACAGCTCGAGACCGTAGCGGGTGATTTCCGTCCACACATGCGGGTGCGACCAGTAGACCCAGCCCCCGCCCAGTTCGATCGGGTAGCCGTGCCAGGCTTGAAACCAGGCCCGCCCGCCGACGCGGTCGCGCGCCTCGAGCAGCACTACCGAGCGCCCTGCCGCGCGCAACTCGCGCGCGGCCGTGACGCCCGCCAGGCCGCCGCCCATGATCGCGATGTCACAGTCTGTCATGTCGCGCCTGAAGAGCTCCGCCAGGTCGCTCAGTCTATCCGATACCCGCATTGCCCGCGTGCAACCGCGCGAGACCCGCGCCCCCGATTGCACCGGTCAGCCGAACAGTGTCTTCGGGTTCCGACCGCCAGCGCCTGCCGTATAGTCAACCCACACGCAGTGCACGCCCGCGGGACGCCGTGATGTGCCGCACACCGGGAGAACGCGATGTCCATCTCACGCACAGCAACGCTCGCCGCGGTCTTGGCCGCTGCGCTCGGCGTGTGGCAAGCGGTCGCTGCGGTGAACCGCAGCAGCATGCCGATAGCAATGGCGGCGCTGGCCACGGCATCGACAACGGCAACCGCACCCTTGCCTCAGCGCGTTGGCGACCCGATCACAACCAGCGGCCAGGTGCCGCACGTGCAAAAAAACATCACGCCAGACACCGAACTGCTCACGGCATTGACACGATTCGCGTTCGCCCTGCCGGGCGTCGAGCAACGTCGCACGATTGTGTCATTACCGGGCGCAAAGGGCATGTGGCTGAACGACAGCCTGCCGGTCGCCCGACCTGAAACCATCGTCTCTGGCAGGGAGTTCGCCCACATTCACACCGACGGTAGTCTGCACGCACCGCTGCCCTATGCACGGGCGCTCGAGATGGTCGAGCGGGGTTGGGGTGAGCGCCACCCCTGGGCCGACAGGCGCGACGGCTGGGACGGCCTGGTGATGATCTTCACACCCTTGACAGACGCACAGCTTCAGGTAGTGAAACAACTCATTGTTGAGTCATACAACCATGTTACCGGTCTGTCCGTGTCGATTTCCGCTTCCTGAACTGCCGGGCCGATACCCCGACAGTTGACAGGCAGCACGTGCAGAGAGCACGACACCTCTACGCGCCGCAGCCAGCGACGGTACCAACGGGACGGGCTTCAGCGTCTGCGCAACAACTCGCTCAGCGAACCGACAAACAACCACTGCTGTGACGGGCTGGCTCTTCCCGCCGACTGACGCAGGGTCACGGCGACGACCACGGCCCGAGCCGACGGTTGTACATCGACGCTGCGCGCAGCGTCCAGCCGACCGGCACCGCGTCGGACCGAAGCACGACCTCGCTTGGTGTCACACGCCAATACCGCTCCGCGCCCGCGTAGTGGAGGCGAGTGGCGTCGTGTGCGACGAGCTCCACTTCACCGGTGAGCTGCAAGAGCTCACCCGTGTCGAAATCGGGGAATGCCAACCCCGCAAACGGGGTGAGGTGAACATTGCCGAGTGTGTTGAAGAAGCCGTTGCCTGCGAAATCGGGTACTGTCAGGGTGCCGTCGTCGTCGACATGCACGAATCCGGGGTTGCCGCCACGGTGGGACGCATCGACCAAGCGGACATCCTCGATGTCGGTGTAGGAGGCCACAAAGAAGGTGTCTGCGCGACCGACCCTGGAACGGACGTCGTCTGCGGCTGGGCTCAGGTTGCGCTTTTCCCCACCGCGCTTCACGCCACCGTCGACGGCAGTGTCTCGGGTTTGAATGTACTTCGGGCAATTGCCCATCGCCTGATCGACCGACACCGAGTACCCGCCCTCCGCGCGAGAGCCAATGCGGCCATTGACGCGGTGCCGACGGCGTGTCGCCAGATCGATACCCAGCATGCCAATGGCCCGCCCGGCTTGCAGACCGGACGCCGCAGGATCCGTATCGGGCGGCGCGGTTGCGACACGCATCTCGGTGAACGAGTCGGCGTGCACAAACCCGGGTTGCCCGAACAACAGCGTGGCCCAGGGTCGATCTCGGTCGTCGACCGTCCCGATCGCGATGCAGGACAACTGCGCGTAGAAGGCCTTGTCTTCCAGTTGCAGGTACGGCCGGATGGCGTGGCGGCCCACCGCCTCCATGCGAGCGCGCACACCAGCCTCGTCCTGCAGTGCACGTTCGCCTGCGTGCCAGATTGCGTTGTCAGATCGCGTCATCGGGCCTTTCTCCGGGGTGGAACGAATCGGCCTGGCCGCCGGCACAGCATCAGACGCTGAAGTCGAGTTGCCGCCTTACCCGTTTCAGTGTGTCCGTGTCGGCGTGCAGGTGTGCTTCACCGTAGCGCAGCGGTTCGTCGTTGAGAATGTACCGCACCGAGGTAATGTCGGTCTTCTCGTGCATTGGCAGCAGGTGCGCGTGCGCGTGCGGTACATCACCGCCGGTGAACAGGAACGCGACCCGATCCACCGTGTAGACCTGCTTCATACGCTTCGCCAGCCGTTGCGCGGCCGCAACCAGCTCGGTCATGACACTCGCGGGCACGTCCTCGAACGTCTCGTAGTGCGCCTTTGGCATGATCTGACAATGCGCCTCCCTGATGGGGTGAATATCCAGAAACGCCATGATGTCCGCGTCCTCCCAGACAATGACCGATGGCACCCGCTTGTTGGCAATCTCGCAGAAGAGACACATGACGAACCGCTTCGCAACCCGTGGACTGTTGAGGGTACGCCCTGCGTCCATAAAGCGCGACTCAGCTGCGGTCAGAAGCGCCGGGAGACCTGCACACCAAACGCCACATCCGCCACCGCATCACTGAGGCCGACGTTCAGATTCACTGCCGCAGTCCACGCGGGTCGCAGCCGGTGGGTGACAAAGGCGCCCACGGACATCAGGTCGTCCCGCTCATCACGCGAAGCCTGCTTGTATTGCCAGCGCAACCCCACGCCGGATCGCCTGTCGAGCTGACGGAAAACACCGGCAGCCACGAACGCCCGGTTGTTGTAGTCGATGTCATCGGTGTCGCCCATCAACTGGTAGCCCACGGACACGTTGAAGACCGATTCGGCACGCCGCACACGGCCGCTGCCCACCAGGGCAAGGTCGAACTCACCGTTGCCCAGTCCCTTGAACTCATCGCCCGTCGGCACCTTGAGCGACACGCCCGCCTTGAGCTGGGGTCGCCCGGCCACGGAGTGCGACAGCACGCGGTCGACACTGAACACCGTGTCCCCGAGGCCCTCGCGGTTGTCGTCGTCGACGTCGACGAGAAACAGCTCGCCGGTGTCGATGTCCTCCCAGATTTCCGTCGCAGGCCCGGTGATGTCGAGGTACGGCACACTGAGACTGAAGCCCCAGTCGCGTTGGCGGTAAACCCACTTCACCACCGTCGCCTTGAGGTCGGTGTCGACATCCAGCCCGTAGTCACCGTTGCTGAACGTCTGCGAGAGGCTGAGCAACGAGGTCGCACCCCGTGTGCCGACCGTGCTCGCGTGCGCAGCGGGAAGCAGCCACAGGGCGCTGGCGCACACGGTCAACGCAAGGCCGTTACTGAGGGGACCGCGCCCACGCGGAGAACGGGTTCGTGACATCAATGTCTCGGCTGAAGGTGTGGTTCACATCGAATCGCAAGCGCACCCAGCGCGGCTTACCGCGGCAGCGGTCGGGCCGTTCCCGGCGAACCTGCAAGGCAACCGGCGTCTGCTCGACAAACACCCAGTCGAGCACGAAGTCGTGCGCGTGGGTGCAGCCGTGGCTACGCACCTCGATGCTAACACCCTCGGCATCAAATCCCACGGCGCGCAGGGGTTCGAGTGCGGCGGTGGCCCCCACCGACGGGCCGATGCTGCACAAGCCGAGGGCGAGAAAAAGAGAACGTGTGTCGATCAACATGGTGAGCTCCTGAACAATACGATCCGCGCGGACGCGGGTTTGGGCCGTGCCGCGAGCGGTTTCGGGGCGGGCTGACGACCCGCCCCGAAAACACGCGGTCACGCCGTGGTCATCAGCCGCGGCGACGACGGTGCAACGCCACCGCACCGAGCAGCATGAGCGTACCGAGCGGGCCGCCAGCACCGCCCCCGGTTATCGGTGTCCCAGCGTCCGGTTGAGCAGCTGTGGGTCGAGACTGCGTCTGCGTTGCCACGTTCGTCCGAGGCGTAAACCGGGGCGCACTGACCTTGGCCTGACCGGTCGACGCCGCCCGCTTCTGAAACGCCCAGGTCACCGTGTGCCGACCGTCGGACAGCGTCGTCGCATGCGTGCCGACCGTGCGGTGTCCGCCCGTCAAGGTGCGCACCGGTTCGCCGTCCACGGCATAGACCAGACGATTCTCTGGGTCTTCACCAAACAGACCCCACTCGAATTCGAGCAGACCGGGTCCGTCGAATTCGGCGAACAGCAATCCGGTGTCCCCGTCCACCACGGACCAGGCATTGAGCGCGTAGCCATCACCGTCGGCATCGAGCATCCACACACTGTCGTCGGCGAACCAGTCACCTTCGTCGGCGCCGCCAATACCCGGCAGGCTGGCAAGGTTTTCCCCGACCAACACGACGTCGATCAGTGCGCCATTGTCCACAGTGATCATGAGGTTAGCGGTGTCGAAGTCGCCGTAGTCGCCCGGTTGGTACGCGACGCCGATGTCGCAGCTCGCCTCTGGCGCAAGGGATGCAGTGCACCCGTTGGCCACGACGTCAAAGGCCGGGCTGTCGATGGTTGCAGACGACACGACCACCGACGTGTCGGTCGTGTTGACGAAGCTCAGGCTCGCCTCGGCCACCTCGCCCTCATAGGCAAAGAGATCCAGCCACGCGGGCAGACCAAACACGTCTCCCGCCAGCGGGAAACCGCCATCCCCGTTGTCGCCACCGCCGACATCTGGGCCGGCATCCGGGTCAGTGGGCTCATCCGGCTGGCCCGTGCCGCCTGTGTCACCCATGTCACCCGTGCCGCCGTTACTGCCGGCGCCACCGGACAGCGTGTTGGCAATCCAGTCGGTGTAGGCGCCGACGCGCGCGTAGACACCGGGTCGGTCGGGTACCGCGCAGCCTTCGCCCCAGCTCACGATGCCGACTTGCAACCACTGCCCATCGCGTTGGAACACCAAAGGCCCACCGCTGTCACCCTGGCACGAGTCCTTGCCGCCCTGCGGCAGGCCGGCACAGATCATGTTGCCAGTGATGCCACCGCCGTAGTTGGTCTCGCACTGGCGCTGCGAGACCAACGGCACCTGGACTTCGTGTAGCCGATCGGGAAAGTCTTCACCTGTGGTGGACCGGTTACCCCAGCCCATCACCGTCAGCGGCGTGCCGGCGGCGATCGCGTCGGTCTCGGCGGCGGATGCACGTGCCACCGCGGCGTTGCTCGCCGGCCGTTGCAGCTCCAACAGGGCGATGTCGTGGTCCTCGTCCCGACCTGTGCGGTCCGGGTGGATCACGATGCGCTTCACGCCCCGTGTCTGCTCGGCCTGGTCAGTGTCAGTCAGGTCGAAATCACCGATCACCGCTTGCATGCCTTGCGCACTCTCCTGCTCAACGCAGTGCGCGGCGGTCATCACCCAGTTGGGTGCAATCAGGCTCGCACCGCAGAACTGTCCTCCGCCCTGCCGCAGCGACACCATCCAGGGGTAGGCGCTGGGTTGTGCGGTGGTTCCGTTGATGATCCGAACGCTGAACGCCTGCGCGTGCGCGCTGGCCAGACAAGCGGCTGACACGGCGAGTGCCAATAAGGGGGTCTTCATGTCGAGTGTCTCCGGTTATAGCGTGGGATTATTTCCCTCGCTTTCGGAGGCAATAATAGTGGGAAAATTTCCCACGTCAACCCTGAGATGTCGCCTCGAGAACCGTTCACACCGTCTGGGAACCAGTGAGTGGGAATAATTCCCTCCTTGTGCTACGGTCGTGGACATGAACAACGCCCCCCCGACAAAGGGCGGCCTCGGCGAGCCTCCTGCACCCTTGATCAAGGCTTTACGGCTGATCGTGCTGGCGCTGGTGCGGCTGCTGATGCGCTACCGCGTCGTCTATCCCCAGTTGCTGGAGCTGCTCAAGAGCGCTTACGTCCAGGTGGCTGAGCACGAACACCCGCTGCCGGGCAAACCGCAGACCGACACGCGCATGAGCCTGCTCACCGGTATCCACCGCAAGGACATCAAGCGGCTGCGCACACAACTCGCAGCCGGCGTCGAGGAACCGCTCGCGGTAAACCAGAGCGTGCGCATCGTCGCCCGCTGGATCAGCGAACCGCACTACCGGTTACCGGACGGCAGCGCTGCACCCTTACCGTTCAAGGCGACGGATCAACCGAGCTTCGAATCGCTGGTCGAGGAGGTCTGCCGACAGGATCTGCGGCCGCGCGTCGTGCTCGACGAATGGCTGCGATTGGGCATCGTTTCGGAAGCCGACGACGGCCGGATCACGTTGCAGAGCGAGGCGTTCGTACCACGTCAAGGCGTCGAGGAGCAGGCCTTTTTCCTCGGCATGAACCTCTCGGACCACCTCAACGCGGTGGCACACAACATCCAGGGCGGCACCCCGCCCTTTTTCGAACGCTGTGTCTACTACGACGAACTCAGCGACGAAGCCATCGCCGAGCTGCGGGCGTTGACCGAGGAGGTCGGCATGGATGCGCTCAAGCGGATAAACGCACGCGCGCGCGAGCTCAAGCAACGCGACGCGGCGCGCGGTGGCGGCACACAACGCATCAACATGGGCATCTACACCTGGCACGAGCACAGCACACGCCCCGAGACGCCACAGTGACACGACTGCTCTGGGCGGCGTTGCTGGCCGCGGCGGCGGTGTTGGGTTGCCAACTGCCGCTGCCGAGCGACGGCATCGGGGGTACCGGGCAACGCCTCGCCGACGGTATCGGGGGCACCGGTCAGCGCCTCGAGGACGGCATTGGCGGGACGGGCATCGTCGGCACCGTCACCGATTTCGGGTCCATCTGGCTCTCCGATGTGCGCGTCGAGTTCGACGAGACGACCACCATCGAAGCCAACGGTCAGACACGGCCGGCCGACGCCCTCGAGATCGGCCAGGTGGTGGCCGTGTTATCCGACAAGCTCGACGCGCGCTACCGGGCCAGGCGCATCGCCATTGTGTACGAGGTGATCGGCGCGATCGCCACTGTCGACCGCAGCGCCAACCGACTCACCGTGTTGAACCAGTCGATCACGCTGGGCAATGCGGCACGGGTCATCAGGGGAGACGCCGCCGTCAGCTTCGCCGACCTCACACCGGGCGAGCGTGTGCGGGTCAGCGGCTTGCGCCGCGCTGACGGTAGCATTGTCGCCAGTCTCATCGAGTCCACTCCACCTTCGCCCACGGTCCAGCTCGTCGGCACGCTGCGCGACGGCATGCTGTCCGGTATGCCCGTGGTGCTGGCATCGGGCTTGGCCGGGACCACCCCCGCGGGTCGGTTGCGCGCCCGCGGTCGACTCGAGAATGGCCGAGTGCACATCGACTCCGTCGCACTCGACGATGTGGCCTACACCGTGGCGCAATCAAGCGAACTGCTGATCGAAGGCTTTCTGGTCGACGGTGCGTTCGAGGGTGATATCGCCGTCGGCGGGATCGACATCGTCCTGCCCGCGCACGTCGAACTCGATGCGAGTATCGATTTCGACCAGCCGGTGTTCATTGAAGCCGAACTCGGCGATGACGACCTCTTCTACGGCAACGGCCTGTCGGTGTTCCCCGAGGATGGCGGCGACTACATCGACCTGTTTTCCGATTTCGACGATTTCACCGACGACGAGATCGACCTGTTCTTCGAGTAGCGATCGCAGCCCCAGTCAGCGCGCCAACCGGGCAGTGCGTTTGAGTCTGGCGGCCCAGAGCGCGAGGCCGAGGCCCACCAGACACACCGACAGCATCAGGACGAGCACCGCGACCGCGCCGTTGCGTTCCGTCAGCACCGCTCCCGTGATGGCCGTCAGCACCGCGCCCCCCGCCACGATCAAGGCGCCACTCAGGCCGGCCGCGCTGCCGGCGAGATCGGGCCGCACCGACATGGCGCCGGTGTTGCTCGCCGGCATGGTGAGGCCGTTTCCGAGACCGGCAAACACAGTGCAGCCAAAATACAACTGCGGGTTTTTCACGCCGAACGCCAGCAACAGCAGCCCGATGATCAGACCCACACAGGCGACCACGCGCCCGGCCACCATCATCGTGGTCAGTTCGAATCGAGCGCCGAAGCGCCCGCTCAGGAACCCGCCGAACATGAACCCAAGCGTGATGGTCCCGATGTAGACGCCGAGCTCGGCCGTGCCAACGCCGAAGTCCGTCACCGCGACCCAGGGCGCACCGGTCAGGAAGATGTAAAAGGCGCCAACCGAGAACGCGCTGCACAGGGCATAGGCCCAGAAGGTTGGCTCGCGCAACAGGGAACCGGTCGACCGGGTTGCTGCGCCCGACTCAGAGGGAGCGACGCGCCGGGTTTCGCCAAGGTCAACCCAGCACACCGCAAACAACCCAAAACCCGCCAACGCGTAGAAGACGAAAATCGAGCGCCAACCGAAGACCGTGTCCAGCACGCCACCCAGCATCGGGCCGAACAGGGGTGCCACGGCCATCGACATGCCGATGTAGCCGATCAGGCTGACCGCTTCACGCTCGGTGCGGGTGTCGCGCACGATGGCCATCGACAGGCTATAACCAGCCGTCATGCCACCTTGCAGCATGCGAAAGAACAGGAAGCTCTGTACCGAGTCGGCAAACACACACCCGACCGACGCTCAGGCAAACACCCCCACGGCGCCGAGGAGCACCGGTCGACGGCCCACCCGGTCGGACAGACGCCCGATCACAAGCTGCACGCACGCGGTGATCGCGAGGTACCCCGACACCGACCAGCTCACCGTCGCGTAGTCCGTCCCGAGGTCCAACGCGATGTTCGCAAGCGACGGCATGAACATGTTGAGCGACAACGGCGAGAAGCCGGTCAGCAGGATCAGGGTCAGAAGGTGGGGCGGGCTAGCACGCATAAGCACACAGTGTGAAACCTGTCCAGCGCACCAAGTGCGTAGACGTCACGACGGGAGCAGCAGCAATCTAAGGTGGCTACCCCCGCAGCAACGAGATGAAAAGAGAGAGATACGGTTTGGGCTACTAGTCAGCGCTGTACTTAAGTAATTCCATTCGCTACTTTGCAGACTCGCTTGCTATCTGCTCCTTCCTGCTGCATGCTCTTCACAGAACGCAGACACTGACACCAATGCAACACTCAGTTTCACACAATCAGCGTGCAACATACTGATATTCTCCCAAGAAATTAGCAATAACGCGCGCGCCAATTTACATCGGGACGGTAGATTGCATTCGTTACGCCTCTTTCATACGAGAGCGAACAGCACCCCTTCTAAAGGTACCAGGTACCCAAAAATATAAGATTTGACAGTGTGACACATTGTTGTTGACAGCAAGATACTGGTCACTAACAACTGTCGGCCCGACTGCCCCACATAACCCTCTTACGAATAGATTGCATGTTAACAATTGATAGGGACAGCCGAGATCACCCCACCTAACTGCTACGTATTTTAAAAAACCATGGATAGGTTGAGCGCTGATATTGCAAAAAGCCTCATTTACAATGAGCATCCCGACCCAGCTCACTGGCATTTGCCCAAACTTCTCAGCATCTCCAGGCAGATCGGGTCATCTGTCGGAATGAAAAGCCAACCTATCGCTGTAGACTTCATAAAACAGTCGATATTCCCAGCTTCATCGGAACTGACGGAGTTCCTGGTTCGGTCCGTTAAGCTTTTCAACCAAAAGATCGCCGCGGCAAAGCTTAGCAAGCAAGAACTGATCAGTGCGAAAGCCTATATCTTGTTCGATCAGTCTAGAAACCCAAACGTGCATACGATCAAAGCACTAAACGAGTCTTATTGTATTTGCAAGGTGCATCTAGTCTTCGAAAATAACGAAGCCTACCAGGCGATTGCTGGAGAAAGATGCCACGAGGCCGATCAGCCACCCTTGGTGTTCTAATTAAGACTTTCAATTAATGTGTCCGCCATCACTGTGGCCTTTCTAGCCCAGGCTAATGCGAACGTGTCAGCGTCAAACCGGCACACCCAGCCTCCGCGTTCATAGACAGTCGAGACGGAAATGGATGAGACACTGCGTACTCCTCGAAGCCACTCCAGTGTAGTGGATAGCACTACACCTTCAGTGAGCTCAGGCTGGTGCGCGCAGCGGCGGTGACCGCCTCGACCGTATCACCGAGGAGCGCGAGGCGATCGAAGCGGTCGGGGTCCCTTGCGACGGACGCATGCAGGGCGGTGCCGAAGGCCATTCGAAGCTCGGTGCCGATGTTGAACTTGCAGATGTGCGTGTCACGGGCCAGTTCCCGTCGCTGTTCGACCGGCACGCCCGAGCCACCGTGGATCACGAGCGGCACATCGGTGAGTGCCTCGATCGCGCGGATGCGTTCGATGTCGAGGCCATCGCCAGCACCCTGTTGCAGGTGGACGTTGCCAACGGAGATGGCCATGGCATCCACGCGGGTGTCGCGCGCGAAAACCGCCGCCTCGGCCGGGTCGGTGCCCTCG